>CAMGGA010000075.1 GCA_946055515.1 uncultured Bacteroidales bacterium | reverse complement strand
ACGTTCTAAACTTTTCCCAATTCCGTCGCCCGGGCCACCGAAACCGACAAAGGCGAATTTTTATGCACTATTCCTTCCCCGAGTGGATTGCCTTGCTTACATTTGCAGTGCAGATGGCCAAAGCATAGGTGGTCCGGGCCTTCACGCTCTGCCGGACCGCCTTCGGAACAGCCAGACTGCACTTTTATCCTTGCCTAATATCTATCAACGCTATGAAGCAAACCATACTCTCGTGGTTCACCATCTTCGTGGGGTGTACCATCATGGCCGCGGGCTTTGTGTTCTTTATCAACCCCTACAAAATTGTGCCCGGCGGCGTCTACGGCGCGAGCATTGTGCTCCACAACCTTTTCCCCTCCATCCAGGTCGGAACCTTCGGCTACATCCTCGATGTTCCCCTCCTGATTCTCTCCGTGGTGCTTCTGGGCAGCAAGCTCGGCGCGCGCACCCTGGCCGCCGCGCTCTCCACGCCGCTCATCATGAACGTGCTCTCGTGGATAGCCTATCCCACGCCCGAAGCCCTCGAGGCACTCGACCCCACCCAGATAGCCGGCGGGGCCCTCAACCTCAGTGATCACCTGATGCTCACCTCGCTGCTCGGTGCTGTGGTCATCGGTGTGGGAGAAGGTCTCGTGGTGCGCAACCAGGCCACCACGGGCGGCAGCGACATTGTAGCCATGATACTCCAGAAATACGCCCACATCAAGTTCTCTTCGGGCATCCTTCTCGTCGATGGCGTAGTGGTGGGTATGGGCCTGCTCGTCATCGGTTTTGGGTTGGGCAGCGGCACAGCCACCGACCAGCCCTCGTGGCACCTTTCGTTCTATTCGCTCATCGCCATTTACGTCATCTCACGCGTGTTGGCCCGCGTCATCAACGGCGCGAAGAACGACAAGCTCCTCTTCGTCATCAGTGACAAGAAAATGTCCGAACTCCACAACTATATCCTCAAGGACCTCGACCGTACCGCTACCTGCATCAAGAGCAGCGGCCTCTATACGGGTGGGGAAAAGGAAATGATATTCCTCGTGGTGAGCTACAAGGAAGTGGCCGGCGTCAAGCAAACCATCAAGCAGGCCGACCCGCGTGCCTTCGTGGTCGTGACCGATGCCTACGATGCCTACGGCGAAGGCTGGAAGCCCCTGCCCGAAGCCGGAGAGCTCCATCCCGAATAGGGGCAAGGAAACAGCCACCTCGCGTGCGTGCACGTATGCGCGTATGTGCGCGTGTGAATTATAAATAGGAGAAAAACGGCGAAAACTTTCGCCACAGTAACAGTCGTTCCCCCCTTCGGGAGCGACTGTTTGTCTTGAAGAAGAGGCAGAAGGAAGAACTGGGCAAGCCGTCCCGCACAGGCAGGCTTGCACCGAGCACAGATATCAGAACTTGTGGAGCAGGAAACTCGGGTTCATGCGCAGGAAAATTCCGGCCGAGAAGTTGAGCGTGGCCTTCTCGCGACCCCATCCCGTGGCCGGGTCGAAGCAGTCCGTGGCAAACTGGTGGATGGCGTAGGCCCGGATGCCCCAGGCAAAGCCCGCCCCCAAGCCGTGGGCATACTCCCCGTCGATGAGCAGCGATTTGGGCCGGTCGAGCAGCACCCCTTCGTTGCTGATGCTCATGGCCCCGAAGAGCGGATTGCCCAGGATGCTCACAAAGTCCTTGCACTGCCAGTAGCCCAGCCCCACGCGGCAGCGCCCCACCCGCAGCGAGCCTTTCGCCAGCAGACCGTAGCCGTGGTCGAAAGGCAGGAGCGTGCCCGCCTGTTGGTTGTAGTAAGCCCCGAGCGCCTCGAAGTTGAGCAGGGTAGGGTAGCGCCCCGCGAGCGGGATGTCCACCCCGATGCCCGCTGCCGCATTCACCCACGTCTTGATCACCCGGTCGTCCGCCGAAGTGTTGATTTCCCCGCCGCGGTGCTGAAACACCGCCTGCAGCGGCACGTACCACTGCATCCTTGCGTCCTTTCGCGAAGGCATGAAGCGCGTGGACAGGCCGAAGCTGAACGACTCCTGCCCGCTGTCCTTGCGGAAAATGAAACTTTCCCAGTTCACCCACGTGTCGAGCAGGATGTGGGGCGTTTGCCACACCATCTGCACGCCCGTTTCGGGGTCGCCGCTCAGGTTGAGTTCCTCGTTGTAGAGCGGCCTCGCCAGCCCGTGGTTCGACTTCCCGTGGAGCGTGCCGATGACCACCTGCAGGTTGCGGGCCGCCTGGATCTGAGCGCGGAAAATGGGCACGGCGTGGAAGCCATCCTGCGTGTTGCGTCCGCCCCACGAGGCAATTTCGCTGTAGTTGAAGTTCGGGTACTTCTCCGCTCCCCAGAAGTGCAGCAAGTGCGCCCCCAGTTCCACTTTCACCGAGTTCAGCGGCTGGTACGACACCGTGGGGTCGATCCACATGCCCGGCAGCGTGTAGCCCTTCACCAGTTTGCTCTTGTATTCATTGTTCAGCAAGAACGGCATCCCCTCCACGCGCAGGCGCAGTGCCCCGCGTTCATTCGGGTCCAGCTTCAGCTTCTCCACGCCGTAGACGAGCGAGTCGAGTTGCGCGTGGGTCGGAAGCGGGAAGAACAGCAAGAGAAACGTGAGAAGGAAATAGAAAGACTTTGGCATGTATCTGTGAGGCTAAGTGGGAGAAGGGTGCAGCAAGTGCATTGTTTGGGCAAAGGTACACAATGGACGAGAAAAACCGAAGCGCAGGCGGGGAATTTTTGCCCCCAATCACCAGTTCCCGCCCCGCCCGCCGAAGGGCAGACAGCTGCGCACCTGCCTTTGTGTTCCTTTTCTATACGTATTTTTATCCCCGAAAAAAGCCTTCACAGCTTCACAGAATGCACGTAACCTCTATGGAAATCAGTGTAAAACAGTGTGAAGGATAAACTTTAGAGCCTTCACGGGTTTTCCGGGCTGGGGGCATCGCTCGCCGCCCTTTTTTTCGCGCAGCCGCCCAAGACCCTTCACCAACTCCGCCTATAGGAAAAACAGCTCCGCCGACAGAAAATCCAATCCCAGGCAGCGGGACGACAAGTCCGCGCTCTGCGGCACGGTCTCCCCGAAAACCACCGATGAAACCGATGATTTTTGCAAAAACACGCGGTTTCATCGGAGGTTTTCCGCTTCCTGACGCCAAGCGCCGCCAAGGTTCGCCGAGGAGGCGGGCAGCGGCTCCCGCTGTGAAGGCTCCAGGTGGCGACCTTTCACACTGAAAAGATATGGAAATCATAGGAAAACGAGCATTGTGTGAAGCTGTGAAGCCTTTTTTCGGGGACAAAACACGTAAAGGCGCGCGCGAGGAAACGGCTCTGGAGCGGGTGGTTGAGCAGGCATAATGCCAAAGAAAAATCCCGGCGCGCGGCAGCAGAAAATAATCAATAAAATAAAAACTTTGGTATTTAGCAGCACAAAACCTTGGGCGTTCAAGCGGAAAGTGCTAAATTTGCAGCCCGAAAGGTGAAATGTACACTTTTCCCAAATCTCGACAATAACAAAAATATATATACAACAAATTAAAAAACAAAACAATGCCTACTATTCAACAATTAGTTCGCAAGGGCAGAACGGTAGCAGCCGACAAGAGCAAGTCGCCTGCACTTGATTCGTGTCCTCAGCGTCGTGGTGTCTGTGTGCGTGTGTACACGACGACCCCGAAAAAGCCTAACTCGGCCATGCGTAAGGTGGCTCGTGTTCGTCTGACGAACTCGAAGGAGGTTAACTCCTACATCCCCGGCGAAGGCCACAACCTTCAGGAACACAGCATCGTGCTCGTGCGCGGTGGTCGTGTGAAGGACCTTCCTGGTGTACGCTACCACATCGTTCGCGGTACGCTCGATACCGCCGGCGTGGCAAACCGTACGCAGCGCCGCTCCAAGTACGGTGCAAAGCGTCCGAGGGCCGCTAAGAAGTAAGGATGGGGGATGAACGAGACTGTCTGTTGTAGCCCTCAGGACCAGCAGACAGTCTTGTTTTCTTCAGACACTTCATTCCACAGAAACATTTCTTTTTCAAATTGGTTTGCACGCGGTTGAGTAAATGTCCCGACGGGGAATTGAAGAACTGAATTGCAGCCCACAAAAAACCAACAAAATCCACAATGAGAAAAGCTAAGCCTAAAAAGCGTGTGATCCTCCCGGATCCCGTTTACGGAGACCAGAAGGTTTCCAAGTTCGTTAATCACCTCATGTACGACGGCAAGAAGTCCATCGCTTACGAAATCTTCTACAAGTCACTTGAGCTGGTAGGCGAGAAGATGAAGGACCAGGAGAAGAGCGCGCTCGAAATCTGGAAGACTGCCCTCGACAAGGTTACTCCCCAGGTGGAAGTGAAGAGCCGCCGTATCGGTGGTGCTACCTTCCAGGTGCCTACGGAAATCCGCCCCGACCGCAAGGAGTCCGTTTCGATGAAGAACATGATCAACTTCGCACGCAAGCGCGGCGGCAAGACGATGGCCGACAAGCTCGCTGCCGAAATCATGGATGCCTTCAACGAACAGGGTGGCGCCTTCAAGCGTAAGGAAGATATGCACCGTATGGCCGAGGCTAACCGCGCATTCGCTCACTTCAGATTCTAATACATCAGGATATTCATACAACGATGGCAAAGCAAGACTTACATTTGACTCGTAACATCGGTATCATGGCGCACATCGATGCCGGTAAGACTACCACTTCGGAGCGTATCCTCTTCTATACGGGTAAGACCCACAAGATCGGTGAGGTACACGACGGTGGCGCTACGATGGACTGGATGGCCCAGGAGCAGGAGCGCGGTATCACGATTACCTCCGCTGCTACGACGGCTTACTGGACTTGGAACGGCAACAAGTACAAGTTCAACCTGATCGACACTCCGGGACACGTGGACTTCACGGCCGAGGTAGAGCGCTCGCTCCGCGTACTTGACGGTGCTGTGGCTACTTACTGTGCTGTAGGTGGTGTGGAACCGCAGTCTGAAACCGTATGGCGCCAGGCTGACAAGTACAATGTGCCCCGTATCGGTTACGTGAACAAAATGGACCGCTCCGGTGCCGACTTCTTTGAAGTGGTTCGCCAGATGAAGGATATCCTCGGTGCTACTCCCTGCCCCATCTCTGTGCCCATCGGCGCTGAAGAGAAGTTCAAGGGTATCGTGGACCTCATCAAGATGAAGGCTATCCTGTGGCACGACGAGACCATGGGTGCCGAATACGACATCGAAGACATTCCCGCCGAACTCAAGGACGAGTGTGAGGAATGGCGCGCCAAGCTCGTGGAAACTGCCGCTGAGCAGGACGAGGCCCTCATGGAGAAGTATTTCGAAGATCCCGATAGCCTCACTGAAGAGGAAATCATCGCCGGTATCCGCAAGGGTACGCTCGCACTCAACATCGTGCCGATGACCTGTGGCTCTTCGTTCAAGAACAAGGGCGTACAGACGCTCCTCGACTATGTCTGCATGTTCTTGCCCTCTCCCCTCGACACTCCCAACATCGTGGGTACGAACCCCGACACGGGCGAAGAGGAAGACCGCAAGCCCAGCGAAGACGAGAAGACTTCTGCCCTCGCATTCAAGATTGCAACCGACCCGTACGTAGGTCGTCTGACCTTCTTCCGCGTTTACTCCGGTAAGGTAGAAGCAGGCTCTTATATCTACAACTCCCGCTCTCGCAAGAAGGAGCGCGTGAGCCGCCTCTTCCAGATGCACTCCAACCACCAGAACCCCGTAGAGGTTATCGGTGCCGGTGACATCGGTGCAGGTGTTGGTTTCAAGGATATCCACACGGGTGATACCCTCTGCGACGAAGATGCACCCATCGTACTCGAGTCTATGGACTTCCCCGATCCCGTTATCGGTATCGCCGTAGAGCCCAAGACGCAGAAGGACCTCGACAAGCTCTCGCAGGGCTTGGCCAAGCTCGCCGAAGAAGACCCCACCTTCACGGTGAAGACCGACGAACAGAGTGGCCAGACCGTGATCTCCGGTATGGGTGAGCTTCACCTCGATATCATCATCGACCGTCTGAAGCGTGAGTTCAAGGTAGAGTGCAACCAGGGTAAGCCCCAGGTGAACTACAAGGAAGCCATCACCAAGACCGTCAACCTCCGCGAGGTTTACAAGAAGCAGTCGGGTGGTCGTGGTAAGTTTGCCGACATCATCGTGAACGTAGGTCCCGTAGACGAAGACTACAAGGAAGGTGGCCTGCAGTTCGAGAACAAGGTGACCGGCGGTAACATCCCCAAGGAATTCATCCCCTCTGTACAGAAGGGCTTCGAAAACGCCATGAAGAGCGGTGTGCTCGGCGGCTTCCCCTTGGACAGCCTCAAGGTAGAACTCCTCGACGGTTCGTTCCACCCCGTGGACTCCGACCAGCTCTCGTTCGAAATCGCTGCACTCCAGGCTTACAAGAATGCTTGCTCGCAGGCAGGTCCTTGCCTCATGGAGCCCATCATGAAGCTCGAGGTGGTTACGCCCGAAGAAAACATGGGTGACGTGATCGGTGACTTGAACAAGCGCCGTGGTCAGGTGGAAGGTATGGAAAGCAGCCGTAGCGGTGCACGCATCGTGAAGGCGCTCGTGCCTCTGGCAGAAATGTTCGGCTACGTGACGGCTCTCCGTACCATCACTTCCGGCCGTGCTACCAGCTCCATGCAGTATGACCACCACGCTCCCGTTTCCAACAGCATCGCCCGTGCCGTGCTCGAAGAAATGAAGGGCCGCGTAGACCTCATCAAGTAATCTACGTCTCCAAAGATTATTCACTGACCTTGCCAAGGGGGCGGGATAACGAATGACTCTTATCCCGCCTACCGACAAGGCTAATACACCAAAACAAACAAATGAGTCAGAAAATTCGTATCAAGCTCAAAAGCTACGACCACACTCTGGTAGAAAAGTCTGCCGAGAAGATTGTGAAGAACGTGAAGGCCACGGGTGCCGTTGTCAGCGGTCCTATCCCCCTTCCCACCCGCAAACGCATCATCACTGTGAACCGCTCTACTTTCGTTAACAAGAAGAGCCGCGAACAGTTTGAAATCTCCACTTACAAGCGCCTCATCGACATCTACAGCTCTACGGCCAAGACCGTTGATGCGCTCATGAAGCTGGAATTGCCCTGCGGCGTAGAAGTTGAAATCAAGGTGTAGTTATTGAGTAGCTCCATCTCGAAAGATACGACCTCCGAACGACCTTCACCAGGTGGTTCGGAGGTTTTCCGTATTCTTACGCCTCCGACAGGTGGGCCGCAAAGGACTTTGGCGGGACAGAGCCGCGCGGCGAGGAAAATACTTCGTGTTAATGTTTGTAAATCCCTTGACTCGTCCGTTACGGCAGGGACTAACTTCGCGACAAATCGTAAAGAATGAAACAGATTTACAAGATAGGAGAGTTCTCAAAGTTGTGTCGCGTCACCGTGCGCACGTTGCGGCATTACGAAGACCAGGGGCTGCTGGTTCCGTATGCTGTGGACCCGTTTACGGGCTATCGCACGTATCACCTCTGCCAGGCTCAGGATGTGGGGAATATACTCCACCTCAAGCGGCTGGGCCTCTCGCTGGAAGAAATCCGCGAGGTGGTTGAGCGCGGGGATAACCGACCAGACGAAAAACTGGTGGAGCAGAAAATCGTAGCCTGCGAGGAACAGTTGCGGCGGTTGCGTGGACAACTGGAGGAACTTCAAAGTTTGAACAAACAGTTAAACGAAAAACAGAACATGAAAGTTTTCCAGTTCAAGCGCATACCCGCGCGCCCCGTGGCGTCGTACCGCCGCCGGATTGAGAGTTACGATGTGTTGGGCAAGTATTGTGTGGAGATAATCGGTCCTGCCATGATGCAGGCCGGATGCGTCTGCCCCGAACCACAGTATTGCTATACCATCGAGCACGATGCGGAACACCGCGACCGCGACGTGGATGTGGAGTACTGCGAGGCTGTGGCCGAGGTGATGCCTGATACCGACGTGCTCCACTTCTAAGTGGCCCCAGAAATACCGCGTGCGCTCTGTTATGCGCACTACGGACCTTACACGACCTTCGACGAGGGCATGGCCCGCGTGTTGAAGTACGTGGAAGAACACCATTTGCAGATTACGGGCGATGTACGCTTCAGCTATATCGACGGACCCTGGAACAGGGAGGACCCGTCGGAATGGTACACGGAAGTGCAGGTGCCCGTGGCAGAATAACACTTTTCCTACCTAACCATGAATGAACATCAACAGCAATCTGAAACCGAAGAAGTAAAGAATATCCATCAGTTCGACTTTTCGCTTATTTGCGAGTATTTCTCGCTGACCGAGCGCCAGGGACCCGGCGACGACGGGGAGACGCTGCGCGCCTGGAACTGCCTGCGCGACTTGCCGGACCTCCCACGCGTGGCCGACATCGGCTGCGGCTGCGGTTCGTCTGCACTCGTGCTCGCCAAGCACGGAGGGGCGCAGGTGACCGCCGTGGACCTCTTTCCCCATTTCCTCGAACAGGTGAACGAAAGGGCTGCCCGGCTCGGCGTGCCCACCGGGGCGCAAGTGGTGGATCAGGGCTGTGCGGGCATAGTGACCCTCGAGGCCGACATGGCTGCCCTCCCCTTCGCCGAAGTGCAGTTTGACGTGGTCTGGAGCGAGGGCGCCGTATATAATATGGGGTATGCCCGTGCCCTGGAGGCGTGGAAGCCTTTCGTGAAACAGGGCGGATATGTGGCGGTGACCGATGTGGTGTGGCTCCGCAAGGAACGCCCCGCTGAGGTGGAGGATTTCTGGCGCGAAGCATACGACGAAGTGGGTGGAGTGGGCGAGAAGCTCACCGTGATGGAGGAGAAGGGCTATGAACCCGTAGCCTCTTTCGTCCTGCCCCGCTTTTGCTGGGAGCAGAACTTCTATCTCCCGCAACGTGAGGCGCAGGTGAAGTTTCTTGAGGCGCATCCCGACAGCGACTTCGCCGCTGAGCTCGTGAAGAACCAGCGCCACGAGGCTTCGCTCTACGAACGCTTCGGACATACCTACGGCTACGCATTCTTCATTGGCCGTAAATGTTGAAATCCCAGCTGGGTGCACCATTTAGCGTGCTGTTTTGCTGAGTGAACCAAGCAGTCTGAAGGGCTAACCCTGCGAGTGGGGTCCTTCGGGCTGCTTAAGTATTAAATATTCTAAAATGATTGAAGAATTTGTTGGCTGTTATGGTGGAAAGT
>CAMGGA010000074.1 GCA_946055515.1 uncultured Bacteroidales bacterium | reverse complement strand
TCCACCCGCTCGCTTGTACGGCCTTCAACGCCGACTTCGACGGTGACCAGATGGCTGTTCACCTTCCCCTGAGCAACGAGGCTATCCTGGAGGCGCAGATGCTCATGCTCCAGAGCCACAACATCCTCAACCCTGCCAACGGGGCGCCTATCACCGTGCCTTCGCAGGACATGGTGCTCGGTCTCTACTATATCACCAAGCTCCGCCCCGGAGCCAAGGGCACGGGCCTCACTTTCTACGGTCCCGAAGAAGCCCTCATCGCCTTCAACGAACGCCGCGTGGACGTTCACGCTCCCGTGAACGTGATGGTCGATGACATCGACGAGCGTGGCTGCCGCATCAAGCACATCGTGGAGACTTCGGTGGGCCGCGTGATTGTGAACGAAATCATTCCCGTGGAATGTGGCTACATCAACACGGTCATCTCCAAGAAGTCGCTCCGCGACATCATTACCTTGGTGATCAAGACGGTGGGTATGGCCCGCGCCTGTGAGTTCCTCGATGGTATCAAGAACCTCGGCTACCGCAAGGCTTACGAAGGTGGCCTCTCGTTCAACCTCGACGATATCATTATCCCGAAAGAAAAGGTGGACATCGTGAAGCGTGGTAACGACGAAATCGACCAAATCACGATGAACTACAACATGGGTTTCATCACCGACAACGAACGCTACAACCAGGTTATCGATACGTGGACGCACGTGAACACCGACTTGAAGAAGACGCTCATGAAGCAGATGACCGAGGCCGACCAGGGCTTCAACGCTGTGTTCATGATGCTCGACTCCGGTGCCCGTGGTAGTGCTGACCAGATTGCCCAGCTCGCCGGTATGCGTGGTCTGATGGCCAAGCCGCAGAAGGCAGGTGCTGAAGGTGCACAGATTATCGAGAACCCGATTCTTTCGAACTTCAAGGAAGGTATGTCGGTGCTCGAGTACTTTATCTCTACCCACGGTGCCCGTAAGGGTCTGGCCGATACCGCCTTGAAGACAGCCGATGCCGGTTACCTCACGCGCCGTCTTGTGGACGTTTCTCACGACGTGATCATCACCGAGGAAGACTGCGGCACGCTCCGCGGCCTCGTCTGCACCGCCCTCAAGGACGGCGACGAAATCATCTCTTCGCTCGGCGAACGCATCCTCGGCCGCGTTTCTGTCCACGATGTGATCCACCCCACTACGGGTAAGGTCATTGTGGCAGCAGGCGAAGAAATCACCGAACCTATCGCAGCCGAAATCGAAGCTTCTCCCATTGAAAGCGTAGAAATCCGCTCGGTGCTCACTTGCGAAAGCAAGCACGGTGTCTGCATGAAGTGCTACGGCCGCAACCTCGCCACCAGCCGCATGGTGCAGAAGGGCGAAGCTGTCGGCGTTATCGCAGCACAGTCCATCGGTGAGCCGGGTACACAGCTTACGCTCCGTACCTTCCACGCCGGTGGTATTGCCTCGAATGCCGCAGCCAACGCTACCATCGTGGCCAAGACAGACTGCCGCGTAGAATTTGAGGAATTGCGTACGGTGGATGCCGTTTCCAATGAAGACAATGCAGAAGGCAAGGATGTTCGCATCGTAGTAGGTCGTTTGGCCGAAGTGCGCTTCGTGGACGAAAACACGGGCATCGTGCTCTCCACGCAGAATGTACCCTACGGTTCGCAGCTCTTCGTGAACGACGGTGAAACTGTAGAGAAAGGCACGGTCATCGCCAAGTGGGACCCCTTCAACGCCGTAATCGTGACGGAAAACGCCGGTACTATCCAGTTCGAGAACGTCACGGAAGGTATCAGCTTCCGCGTGGAAGAAGACGAAGCTACTGGTCTCCGCGAACGTATCGTTATCGAGTCGAAGGACAAGAGCCACGTGCCTACCGCACACATCATCGGCGACGATGGCGAGGTGATCCGCACCTACAGCTTCCCCATCAACGGTCACATCGTGGTCGAAGACGGCCAGAAGCTCAACGCCGGTGACGTCCTCGTGAAGATTCCGCGTGTAGTTGGTAAGGCTGGTGACATCACCGGTGGTCTTCCCCGTGTCACCGAGCTCTTCGAAGCCCGCAACCCGAGCAACCCCGCTGTGGTCAGCGAAATCGATGGCGAAATCACCATGGGCAACGTGAAGCGCGGTCACCGCGAAATCATCGTTACCTCTAAGCTCGGCGAAGTCAAGAAATACCTCGTTCCTCTCTCGAAGCAAATCCTCGTGCAGGAGAACGACTACGTGCGTGCCGGTACCCCCCTCTCCGACGGTTCCATCACTCCGGGTGACATCCTCGCCATCAAGGGCCCCA
The DNA here is from genome assembly GCA_946055515.1 of uncultured Bacteroidales bacterium. GTDB lineage: Bacteria > Bacteroidota > Bacteroidia > Bacteroidales > Bacteroidaceae > Alloprevotella. The sequence continues at coordinate 6,911 of CAMGGA010000074.1, read as the reverse complement.
CGGCTGTACAGGAGTACATCGTGAACGAGGTGCAGGACGTGTATCGCCTCCAGGGTGTGAAGATCAACGACAAGCACTTCGAGGTAATCGTTCGCCAGATGATGCGCAAGGTGCAAATCAACGAGCCCGGCGACACCCGCTTCCTCGAGCAGCAGATTGTGGACAAACTCGACTTCGCAGAAGAGAACGACCGCATCTGGGGCAAGAAGGTGGTAGTCGATGCCGGCGACAGCGAAACCATGCGCAAGGGTATGATTGTCACCGCCCGCAAGCTCCGCGACGAGAACTCGCAGCTCAAGCGCCGCGACCTCAAGCTCGTCAAGGTGCGTGACGCCATGGCCGCTACTTCTACCCAGATTCTCCAGGGTATCACCCGTGCTGCCCTCCAGACGAAGAGCTTCATGTCCGCTGCATCCTTCCAGGAAACGACGAAGGTGCTCAACGAAGCCGCCATCTCGGGCAAGACCGATACGCTCGAGGGTATGAAGGAGAATGTCATCTGCGGTCACCTCATCCCCGCAGGTACCGGCCTCCGCGAGTTCAACCGCATCGTCGTGGCTGACCGCGAAGAGTATGAAAAGGCACAGGCTGCCCGCCTGCAGGAAAGCACTGAAGCCTAACCCATTCTTCCGCCGCGGGACCTCTGTCTCGCGGCTATGGAGAACCGTTCTATAGCATCTACGCCGACAATGGGAGCATATACTTCCGCTGTCGGCGTATTTCTTTTTCCGTAGTAGACATTTTGAGTGAAAAGTCAGCGGCTGGACCTCTCTTCGCTTTCTTTTTTCGGGGCGCAGCGCTGTAGGCAGAAAATTTCCTGTGGAAACAAGGTGGTACGATGTAAAATCCATACATTTGCAGGGCGGCGTGTTCCGGGTGTTCTCGCAGAGAAGGTTTATGGAACTTGCTGCATGCCGATTGCGAAAGAATCTTTTTAACCATAAATTTAATACGATGAAGCACAAATTTTTCTTTAGCTTATTGCTTTGTCTGCTGACGTGGCCGTGGGCCGCATCGGCGCAGACTACATTTGTGAACCTCACGCCCAAGCCGAAGTCGATTACGGTAGGGGAGGGCAGCCTGGTACTCCCGGCCGATTTCGTGGTGAGTTATCCTGCAGGTATGGATGCTTCCATGGTCGAAGAGGTGAACAAGTTCATCACTGTCTACAACCACGCCACGGGCAGCCGTGTCAAGGCCGCAGCCGGCAAGGCGGACGCCTTGTTCCAGGTGGAAAAGACCACGGCAGCAGAAGGCAGCAAGCCTGGCGTCTACACCCTGACCGTCGCAGCTGGCGGCGTGACCATCGGCGCGCCCGATGCCCTCGGCCTGTTCTACGCTTTCCAGAGCGTCAAGAAGATGTTGCCCGCCAATGTCATGGCCAATGTGGCCGACCCGGCGGTTACCACTTATGCCCTGCCGTGTGTTGAAATTGAGGACGAACCACGCTTTGAATACCGCGGTTTCATGCTCGATGTGTCGCGCCACTTCTTCACTGTGGAGGACATCAAGCGCATGCTCGACGTGATGGCTTACTACAAGATGAACCGCTTCCACTGGCACCTCAGCGATGACCAGGGTTGGCGCATTGAAATCAAGAAGTATCCCAAGCTGACCGAGGTGGGAAGTATCGCTTCCAACTGCCGTCTTACGGATATGTACAGCCACACGATGTATTGGCAGAACAAGCCCTACGGCCCTTACTTCTATACGCAAGATGAAATCCGCGACGTAGTGGCCTACGCCCAGAAGCTCCACATCGACATTGTTCCCGAAATCGACATGCCCGGCCACTTCACCGCTGCCATGGCGTCCTATCCCGAATATAGCTGTACTCCTAAAGGCTCGCACGAAGTTCAAACAAATCAAGGTGGTGTTTGGAACGACGTGCTCAATGTGGCCAACGATGGTGCTGTAGCGTTTGCCAAGGGAATCTTGGAAGAGATAATAGAACTGTTCCCCTACGAGCGCGTTCATATCGGTGGCGACGAGTGCCCCACCACTGCATGGGAAAATAATGCCGAATGTCAGGCAAAATATGCAGCACAGAACTTGACAAGTTATCGCCAGCTTCAGAGCCTTTTCATCAAGGAAATGTCCGACTTTGTGCAGTCCAAAGGCCGCAAGCTTTCCGTGTGGAATGAGTCTATCACGGCTGCAAATGCTGACTTGACAACGGTGCAGAGCACGGGTGCAATGGTATATTGCTGGATGCCTGCCGAAGCTGGTGTTACCAAAGCTGCCGAGTTGGGCTTGAGCCGCATCTACACGCCGCAATATCCTTTCTATATCAACAAATACCAAGGCGATCCCTCGCTTGATCCCCCTGCTGCGGGCTATGGCAACGAGGACGTGAAGGCTGTGTACGAAAAGTCCATCCCAGAGAATGTTGATGCCGGTATTCAGGCCACCTTCTGGACCGAGGTTGTCAGCGACCGCGACTATTTGGAGTGGCTCACCTTGCCGCGCCTCACTGCCATTGCCGAAGCAGGTTGGACACCGCAGGCCAACCGCACCTTCGCCGACTTCCAGCAGCGCATCACCGCCGACACGCTCTTGCTTAACTACAACAACTATAAGTGGTGCGACTATCAGATGGTGGGCTGGGAGAAGCCCGGAGTGCCCAAGCCCAATGTCAGCACGGACGAAACCAAGTATTATTACCGCTTGATTTCGGGTGTGACTGGAAATGATACCCGAGTAGGTCGTTGTATCGAGCTGGTGGCAGAAGGGTCGCCGTTGATTGACTCCTATAGTGCTTATAAATGTGCGGTAGGGAATCTATGGACTAATGCTCAAGCTACTGAAGGTGCTGATAACTACGATTATCAGTGGTGGTATATCGAAGCAGATCCCGCAGGTACTGGCAAATATGCATTGGTCTGCAAGGCAAAACCCGCTGGGTCAGTTAATCCCACTTACAAGGGTAGTGGAGTTGATGCTTATTGGAGTTATGATGATGCCAATAAATATTATAGTTTTACCCTGGGAACAGGAGCATCAGGCAAGGTTGGCGACAACTATTACTATACCATTGCCAGTGACAATCTTACTGCAGGCAACTTCTTAAATTCTGCTGGAGATAAGAAGGGTTTGAGAGTAAACATCTATAGCCTCGATGCCAGTACAAAGTGGGAGTTTGCTCCCATGGCTGTGGCTGAGCCCGAACCGCCTACTGTCATCTATCCCAAAGCCAATACGGCGGAGAATAAGTACTATTATCGCATTGTGAGCAAGGCAACGGACGATCGTAATGGGCGATGCATGGAGTTGTTGGCAGAAGGGTCTTCCTTGATATCTTCAGAAGTAGTCAATGCAGCCAAGGCTGGTCGTCTCTGGACGAATACGCAGGCAGCAGAGGGTGATGCAAACTACGACTGCCAATGGTGGAGCTTGGAAGAAGACCCCGCTAATCCTGGAAGCTTTGCCTTGGTCTGCAAGGCTTATCCTGAGGGCTCTCTGAGCAAGACTCCTGTTAATAAGACGACTGGCGCCTTTGATAATACCACAAATTGTCGTTGGGACTACGATTACACGACTAAGCATTACGGCTTTGTTTTGGGAAGCGGCGGTTTGTGTAACGGCAATTATTACTACAAGATTAACACCCCAGAATGTGGAAGTGTGTATATGAATGCTGCCAGCGGTCAGGGTAAATGCGTGAATTTGTTTACAGTAGCTAATAGCGTGGATGCCATCTACTGGGAATTCGTCCCCGCCGCCAACTACTACGACATCAACTTCACGCCGCTCATCTACGGCGAGACCTATATGTTCAGCAATGCCGTAGAGGGCTTTGATGCCACGGCGCTTTCCGCTGCTACCGACAACACGAACCTGCTCCACAGCAGCGACCCGTTTGCCGCCAACGCCTGGACCGTCACCTCTTCCGAAGTGTCAGAGTTCTACGGCGTGCAGCAGCTCAACCTGCAGAACGCCACCACGGGCCAGCACATCAGTGGCGCCGCCACTGGTTATAGCGCTCGCGTGGGCTATCCCATATCAGTCAATGCCACTACCAAAGCCACGGTTTCCTTGGCCTTCGACGAAAGTTGCGGCGAGTATCGTCTGAAAATCAACGACAGAAGCTTCTTCCCCTTGGTAAAGGACGGCACCGTGAGCAGCGGCAGCACCATCAGCAGCGCAAGCTATGATGCACCCCGCCTCCAGGGAGCTACTTGGAACGTGACCCGCGTCAAGCCCGTTACCTTCAACTGTGTGGATACCGAGAACAACGGCCATGGCACCTTCACCCGTTACGTGAATGCCGAATTGGCCGAAGTGCCCATCAGCCTCACCCCTGAAATCGCAGGCTATGCCGTGCAGTCGATGACGAAGACCGCCGACAACGTCTACTCCGTAGTCTATGTGAACGTGAGCAATCTGCAAATCTCCGATGCCGCCGAGCAGTTCGAGGTCGTGCGCAGTTTCAAGGCTGACAAACTCACCTACACCCGTAACTTCAGCCACACCGACTGGCAGGCTTGGTACATGCCTTTCGCCATGGAATATTCCGCATGGTCAGAAGACTTCGACGTGGCCCGCTTGAACGATGTACACCAGTACGACGACAATGAAGATGGCGTGGCTGACCGTACCGAACTGGAAGTGCTCTATGTGAAGAGCGGACGCCTCGAAGCCAACACGCCGTACCTTATCCGCGCCAAGGTAGCCGGAAAGAAGCGCATTGAGCTTACCGATGCCGTAGTGCAGCCCACCGTGCAGAACCAGTTCGACGTGACTTCGTGGAACAACCGCTATGTCTTCACAGGCACTTACCTGCAAATCCCCGGCTCCACCATGTACTCCGAGGGCTACTACGCCATGGCCAACGGCGCCTTGCAGCAGGCATCGGACTACAGCGCGTCGCTCGGTGCATTCCGCTGGTATTTGCAGATACTCGACCGCTCGGCCCAGTTGGCCTCCGCTCCCAAATTCATCAGCGTGAAAGTCGTGGGCGAGGACGACCCCACCACAGGCATCCGTCCCCTCCAGCCCATGGAGCAGTCGCAGCCCCTCAACGTCTATGACCTCAACGGCCGCCTTGTGCTCCGCGGTGCCCGCAGTCTCGACAGCCTGCCCAAGGGCATTTACATAGTGAACGGAAAGAAGTATATCAAGTAAATGAACAATCGTATATGAAGAAATCCTATAAAGAACCAAAGTCCAGGGTCTTCCGCCTTTATGTGGAAGCCCCCTTCCTGGAAGCCTCCAACATATCCATAGGAGGCTCAACCGACCACTTCGACTCCAACGAGCGCGAAAATCCCTCAGAATGGGATGAATGCTCCCAGGATGAAGAATAGTCGTTGCAGGCATTAGGAACTTGGATTGCTATAGGGTTCTATAGTTTTTATGGCGCTCTAAAGCACTCTGTAGAATGCTATAGTTCTCTATCGCAATCCATAGTTTCCTTAGCCTTCCATTGTTTCACTTTAATTTGTGCTTTATGATTGATGCGCATCGTTCGTTGCCGCATGTGATGCGGGCGGGAAGTCGTTGGCAGGATTTGCGCCTTTATCATAAGTCTGAGGTGCTCTACCAGCTCACTGTCGTATTCTGCCGCCGCTTCCTGCCCTTGTACGGAGACCGCACGGTTGACCAGATGATACAGGCGGCACGGTCAGGGAAGCAGAATATCGTAGAAGGGTCGGAGAATGGGAAAACTTCGACGGAGATGGAGTTAAAGCTGCTCAACGTGGCTCGTTCCAGCATTGCCGAGCTTCGCGAGGATTTTAAGGACCATCTCATGGCACACCGGCTGGAACAGTGGACTTCTGCCCATCCGCGTTATGCCCACTGCCAGATGTTCACGCAGCGGCACAATGACTGGAAGGAATACAGCGAGCTTGTCAATGCGTGTTCGGAGGAAGAACTGTCAAATTTAGGTCTGACGCTTTGTTTCCAAATGGACGCGATGTTGAACCGCTACCTTAAATGGTTGGACCAGCATTTTGTACAGGAGGGCGGAGTGAAGGAACGCATGCACAAGGCCCGCACGGGCTACAGACAGCAGCAGGACGCCGCATTCAAGCAGCTTCAACAGGAGAATGCCGAATTGAAGCAGCAGTTGGAACAGGAGAAAGCACGCTTCGCCGACTTGCGCTCCCGCGCGCTGAAAGCCTACTACGAGCAAAAGGAAAAAATTGAGCAGCTCGAAGCTCAGCTTGCCTTGCTCCAAGGCCAGGGGGAAGGAGGACTATAGAAGGCTATAGCTCTCTAAAGAATACTATAGCTCTCTATAACTCTCTATAGCTCTCTATAGCTCTCTATAGCTCTCTATAGCAAACTATAGCTCCCCCACTTCGCGAGAAATGGCCTCTCAGGCGGCAACTTCCGCCTGAGAGGCCATTGTTAGCGTTGGAGCGGCGAGGCTCAGGCCACCTTTTCAAGCTTCTTGATGATGGCAAAGATAAATCCTGCGCTGAGGAGGCAGATGCCGGCCAGCACACCCCAGATAATGGGCAGCGAAACGTCGGCACCCCAGAGCAAGCCGGGCACCATCACCAGCTGGTTGCCGATGGCCGTAGCAGCAAACCACAGACCCATCATCAAACCGGCATACTGCGGGGGAGTCACCTTGCTCACGAAGCTGATGCCGATGGGGGAGAGGAGAAGTTCGGCGAAAGTCAGCACGAGATAAGTAGAAATCAGCAAGTCGGCACTCACGCGCGTGGGGTTGGCGCCAGCAGCGATGGCATCGGCCTGTGCCATCGGCGAGAGCAGGCCGAAGGAGAAGAACATCATGAGGAAGAATGCAGCAGCGGCGACCAACATGCCGAGGCCAATCTTGCGCGGGCTCGAAGGTTCCTTGCCCTTGCGGCCAAGCCAGCCAAAGAGAGCCACGCTCACGGGAGTGAGTGCCACCACGTAGCAGGGGTTGAACTGCTGGAAGATAGGAGCCAGCACCT
>CAMGGA010000073.1 GCA_946055515.1 uncultured Bacteroidales bacterium | reverse complement strand
GCCTTCCGCCAGTACAACGGCGAAACCATCAAGGGCTTCCGCGCTTACCTCCCCGTAACGGGCAACACGCGAATTGCCGGCATGCGCATCAATGATGGCGAGACCACGCTCATCGAAGGCGTTCAGGCTGAGCAGAGCCACAAGGTGGACGTTTATGACCTCAGCGGCCGCCGCGTACAGCGCGCACACAAGGGCCTCTACATCATCAACGGCAAGAAAGTTATCGTAAAGTAAAAATCTGAAAACAAAAGCATCATGAAGAAATCCTATATTTCCCCGGCCACCCGCGCCATCCAGGTGAACTTCCAAGGCATGCTCGCTGCAAGCCCCGATGGTCAAATCACCTACGACAGCAACAGCAGCCACGCAGGCGGCCAACAGTTCTCCAACAAGAAGGAGGACATCTGGGGCAGCGACAGCAAAGGCCTTTGGGACTAATCCCCTGCCCCGCCCTCGCCCACTGCGAGGCATCTCCCCCGAACAGACCGATGGCGGCGAAGCCGCACCGCGCTCCCACCGCCATCGTCACCCCTCTTGCAGGGTGTAGGTAGCCCTGTAAGTATGAAGTAATTTTTTTCACATTGAACCGACCGCCCGAAGTGATTTCGCGCGGTCGGACTTTTTTATGCAAATGCCGGGCAAGGCAGGGGCGCCCGCCCTAAAGCACCAGGTTGAACACGTAGCCCAAAAGCACAATGAAGGACGCCACCGTGGCGAAGAAAATGGCTATCAGACGCCACGTCATCACCTTCTTCAGCAGCGTGGCCTCGGGCAGCGAAAGGCCCACCACGGCCATCATGAAGGCGATGGCCGTGCCCAGGGGGATGCCCTTCGCCACAAACACTTCCACCACGGGCACAATGCCCGCCGCGTTGGCGTACATCGGCACGGCCAGCACCACGCTCAGCGGCACTGCCAGCCAGTTATCGCGCCCCATGAACTGTGCAAAGAAGCCCTCGGGCACAAAACCGTGCATCAGCGCACCCACCCCGATGCCGAGCAACACGTAAAGCCACACGCCGCGCACTATCTGCCAGGCATCGGCGAGGATCACGGGCAAGCGTTGCCAGAAGCTCACCGCCCCGCCCTCCCAGTGGGCCGTCTGCGCATCAGCATGGGCCTGCACCTCCCTCACCCAGTCCGTGAGGTAAGCGTCGAGCCGTAGCCGCCCCAGCACCATGCCGCCCAGGCAGCCCAGCACAATGCCGCTGCACACGTAGACGAGCGTGGCCTGCAGGCCGAAAGAACCAAGGAACATGGCCACAGCCACCTCATTGACCAAAGGCGAAGTGATGAGAAAGGCAAAGGTCACGCCGAGCGGAATGCCGCCCTTCACAAAGCCGATAAACAGGGGGATGGACGAGCAGGAGCAGAAGGGTGTGATGGCCCCGAAGAGCGCCGCCAGCAGGTATTGCAGACCGTAGAGGCGGTGCGTCTGGAGATAGTGGCGCAGGCGTTCGACGGGGAAATACGCATTGACCACGCCCATCACCGAACTGATCAGGAAGAGGAGCAGCAAAATCTTCAGCGTGTCGTAGACGAAGAAGTCCAGCGCACCGCCAAGCCGCGAGGCACTGTCGAGGCCGAGCAGGCCGTAGACGAGCCAGTCTGCAAACGATTGTATCATGCGGGCACAGGCTTACAAGTCCAACAACTGCCGTACCTCCGCCTCCGTGGGCACCTTGCCCTTCACGGCCACGCGTCCGTTCACCACCACGGCGGGCGTGGCGAGGACGTTGTAGCGCATGATTTCCGCAATGTCGTCCACCTTGCTGAGGCGCACCCGTTTGCCGCTCGCCTGCGCCACCCTTTCCACCACGGCAAAGGTGGCCTTGCACTTGGCACAGCCGGGGCCGAGCACCTTCACGTCGAGCTCTTCCCCGTCGGCGGCGGCGGGAGCGGGCTGCACGTCCGCATCGGGTTTCACATCGCCGCAGCAGCAGCATTTCGCAGGCTTCCGCGAGAAGAGGGAAGCCCAAAAACCTTTCTTTTCCATGTCGTAAATGAGTTAGTTATGGGTTAGGGATAGAAAGCTATAGTAAGCTATAGTAAGCTATAGTAAGCTATAGAAATCTATAGCATGCTATCGATTTGATTAGAGGAGGATTGAACAGGGGCCAACATCGCCCCGTGCCGCGCCCAAGAGCCGTCACACCCAGCACCAGGCCATGGCCACATAGTACGCGCCCACGGCGAGGAACAGGACGGCCACGGCCACGTTGAGCCAGCGCTGCACGGCCTGCATTCGCCGGTAGAAGCGGGCCACGCCCCGGACACTGTAGGCCATCATCCACGCCACGACCACCACGGGCAACCCCGTGGCCAAGGCATAGACCACGGGCAGCACATAGCCCTCGGGCACGGCCGCTGCCATCGGCAGGAGCATGCCGAAAAAGAAGAAACCACTCGTGGGACAGAAAGCCAGGGCGAACAACACGCCGAGCCATAGGCTGCCCCAGGCCCCGCGCAGGCGTTCGGCCCGCGCCGAAGCGCTCCAGCCCAGTCTGGCCAGCGGCAGGCGGTCGGCCAGCAGCATCCACAGTCCGGCCACCATCAGCACAGGGCCCACGAGCCATTCCCCCCAGCGGGTCACCCCGTTCTGGAGGTCGAAGGTGTCCAGTCCGCTGCGCACCATGCAGATGAGCGCGTCGCCCAGCACCGTGTAGGCCACGATGCGCCCCAGTGTGTAGCACAGACCGTAGAGAAACACACTGTTGCGGTTTTCAATCTCGCGGCCCACGAAGCCGATGGCCGTGATGTTCGTGGCCAAGGGACAGGGGCTGAACGCCGTGAGCAGGCCGAGCAGGAGCGCCGCGAGGAGCGGCACATCGGTCAGTTCGAGAAGGTGTTGCAGAAAGTCCATGTCGCGCTATTTCAGGTTGTCGATGATTTTGCGCGCCAGCCCCTTTTTGAATTCGTCGGGACGCTTGCGCGCATGCTTGAAGGCAAACTGCGTGAGGTCGTGCCGCTTTTCCTTGCCCTGTTTCCAGCGCGTCACGTAGAGCGACGACCAGGTCACGCGGTAGGCCCGGGCCCACTTTTCGCCTTCGGGTGTGGAAATGTCCACCTCGCGGTAGCGCACCTGGCCGCTTTTCGCCTGTGCGGCAAATTGTTTTTCCACCACCTCGCGCGCATATTTCTCGATACAGATGCACGTGGCACAGCGTTGTTTGCCGTGGAAATAGATGACCTCCACGCCGTCTTTCGGCGCCGCCGCGTTGCCCCCGGCGTGTGCCGCAAGGAGCGGGAGCGAGAAGGAGAGAAGAAGGAGAAAGAATTGCTTCATCATGATTGAAAGGATTTTTGAAGAAGTGACATGTAGTTGATTTCAGTTTCGTGCATACCCGTTGGCGTGACAGCCCGCGCCCGACCATTCGTCGTTCGCCAATCTACGAACATACCGGACAAAAAAAGGGCGCTATCCGCAGCACCCGCCCGGCTTGCAGGGACACGCTGCGAAGAAGTCGGCGAAGAGGCGGCGCGCCAGTTGCCAGTTCGCGCGGTGGATGCAATACTTCACCTTCGGCGGCTCCACCTCGCCCTGGATGAGCCCCGCCTCCTTAAGTTCCTTGAGGTGCTGCGAAACCGTGGCCTTGGCGATGGGCAGTTCCTCGTGGATGTCGCCGAAGTAGCACGTGTCCTGTTGCGCCAGAAACTGGAGGATGGCGATGCGTGCGGGGTGGCCCATCGCCTTTGCAAAGCGGGCCAGGCGTTCTTGGTCGGGCAGGTAGCTTTTGGAGTTCATGCGGCAAAATTTAGGGTGGAATGAAAGGGAGCGGCGTGCACCCCGCGGCTTCGTAGCGCAGGGCGTTGGGCGCGGAGAGGAGCATGCTTGCTTGGGAAAACTCGTTCGCAAAAATACGAACAATGTTTTGAAAAACGCCAAGGCCGACAGGAAAAAAGGCGTTTTCATGGTGAAACAGGCACAAAATTCGCCTATCCTATACGTAATTTTAACCCCGAAAAAACGCTTCACAGCTTCACACGCGGTGCGTTTTCAGCTGAGTTTCAACGAAAAATAGTGTGAAGGTAAAACTTCAGAGCCTTCACAGGTTTCCTGTGGAAAGAGAGTGTCGCTACGCGGTGCAGCGGTCGTTCCCGCGGACTTCGCGACAATGGTATTTTTTCTGCATGAGGCGGCGCGATACGAGAGAAAACCCGTGAAGGTTTGAAAGTTTTACCTTCACACTGTTTTGCACTGGGTTTCATCAGGAAACGCGCATTATGTGAAGCTGTGAAGCGTTTTTTCGGGGTTAAAAATACGTATATATAGCGCGCGTAAGGGGATATTCATTCACGAATTGGGACATGGAGCTGCACAAATCCAGGCTTTGGAAATCCGATGCCTGCTGCCGAAAATCCAATCGCAGGCTTCGCGCCGACAAGGTGCGGGACAGGCAAGGACAGGGCTCCCTCCTTGCCTCCCGGTGATGTCCAGCGAACGACACACCGGCAGGCATTTTATAAAAATAACACTGAAAAAGACAGCAAAACGGAAGATATACCTATATTTGCACATTCTGCGCATTCGTCCTGCCGAAAAAATCACCACACGGTGTAGTAAAACGGGGGCGGCGCGCGTCTATATAAAAGGGAACAACATCAAAACAACTCATCTCTATAGTAAAATGAACAAACTCAAACTATTCCTGCTGCTGCTCGTCGGCGTGGCCCTGCTGCCCGCCCGCGCACAAATGCAAATGCCGCAGCTGCCGATCGACAAGGATGTCCGCATCGGCAAACTCGACAATGGGCTGACGTACTACATCCGTCACAATGCCCTGCCCGAGAACCGCGCCAACTTCTACATCGCCCAGAAGGTCGGTGCCGTTCAGGAAGAGGAAAGCCAGCGCGGTCTGGCCCACTTCCTCGAGCACATGTGTTTCAACGGTTCGCAGAACTTCCCCGGCAACTCGCTCATCCAGTTCTGTGAGCGCATCGGCGTGAAGTTCGGCCAGAACCTCAACGCCTACACGGCTGTCGACGAAACGGTCTACAACATCGACGACGTGCCCGTGACGGAAACGAACATCGACTCCTGCCTCCTCATCCTCCACGACTGGAGCGACGGCCTCACGCTCGACCCCGCCGAAATCGACAAGGAACGCGGCGTGATCCACGAAGAGTGGCGCATGCGCTCCTCCGCCTCGGGCCGTATGTTCGAGCGCAACCTGCCCGCGCTCTACCCCGGCTCGCGCTACGGCCAGCGCTACCCCATCGGCCTGATGTCGGTGATCGACAACTTCAAGTACGACGAGCTCCGCGCTTACTACGAGAAGTGGTACCGCCCCGACCTGCAGGGTATCATCGTGGTGGGTGACATCGACGTGGACCAGGTAGAAGCCAAGATCAAGGCCATCTTCTCGCCCATCCAGATGCCCGAGAACCCCGCCGCCTACGAGTTCTACCCCGTGCCCGACAACAACGAGCCTATCTACGTCATCGACAAGGACAAGGAACAGACCCAGGGCATCATCCAGGTGTTCTTCAAGACAGAACCCATCCCGGCCGAACTGAAGAACACGCCCGTGTTCCTCCAGATGCAGTATTTCAACAGCGTCATCGCCAGCTCGCTCAACGCACGCCTCGCCGAACTGAGCCAGAAGGCTGACTGCCCCTTCATCGCTGCGGGCAGCAGCTACGACAACTACATCATGTCGAAAACCTGCGACGCCTTCATGCTCTACATTCTCCCGAAACCCGGGCAGGACGCCGCCGCACTCCAGGCTGCCCTCCAGGAGGTGGAACGCGCCAAGCGCTTCGGCTTCACGGGCACCGAACTGAACCGCGCCAGCGAGGAATTCATCAGCTCCATCGAACGTATCTACGACAACCGCGCGAAGCAGAAGAACAGCTTCTACGTGCCGCAATACGTGCGCCACTTCCTCGAAGGCAACCCCATCCCCGACATCGAAACGGAATTCCAGACCTACAAGCAGATTGCGCAAATCCTCGCGCAGCAACAGATGCTCGTGCCGGCCGCTTCGGAAATCATGAAGCAATACACGGCCCGCATGGACACGAACTTCGTGTGCATGGCTTTCTACCCCGACAAGGAGGGTGTGGACGTGCCGACCGTCGAGAGCTTCAAGCAGGCTGTCAGCGCCGCACAGGCCGCACAGCTCGAGGCTTACGTGGACAACGTGAAGAGCGAACCGCTCGTGCCCGTACTCCCGAAGAAGGGCAAAATCACGAAGGAGGAAAAGGCTGACTTCGGCTACACGTGCTGGACGCTCTCCAACGGCGCTCGCGTCTTCTTCAAGCAGACGGACTTCAACGACAGCGAAGTGCAGTTCCGCGCCTCCAGCTTCGGCGGCGAGAACATGGTGGACATGAAAGACTACGTGAACCTGAAGCTCCTCCCCACCGTGGTGAGCAACACGGGTCTGGGCAACTTCACCGCTACGGAACTCCAGAAGAAACTGGCGGGCAAGAACGCTTCGTGTGAACCCTTCATCGGCGAAATCACCGAGGGCCTCGAAGGTACTGCCACGCCGAAGGACCTCCGCACGCTCTTCGAACTCATCTACCTCCGCTTCCAGACTCCCGCCAACGACCCCGACGGCTACAACAACGCCATCACCTACATGCGCTCGAGCCTCGAAAACGCCGAGAAGAACCCGATGGTGGCCTTCTCCGACTCGCTCGTCAGCACGCTCTTCGGCCACAACCCGCGCAAGGCTACGCTGAAGGTGCAGGACCTCGACAAGGCTGACTACGAGGCCATCAAGCGCATCTACGCCGCACGCTTCAACGCCGCCGGCGACTTCGACTTCTACTTCACGGGGGCCTTCGACCTCGACTCGCTCCGCGCCTTCACCGAGCAGTATATCGCTCCGCTCAAGGCCGTGAAGAAGCGCGAGAAGATGGTGGACCTCAAGAACTATCCCGTGACGGGCGTGGTGAACAACCACTTCTTCCGCGACATGGAAACGCCGCAGGCTACGCTCGTGCAGGTTTGGTCGGGCACGGTACCCTACTCGCTCAAGCAGGCTGCCGTGGTGAACGCCCTGGGCGAAATCCTCACGCAGCGCTACCTGAAGAGCATCCGCGAGGATGCCGGTATCGCCTACAGCGTGGGTGCATCGGCCAGCGCCGGCTTCGGCAAGCGCGAGGACTATGCCATGCAGATCTACTGCCCCGTGAAGCCCGCCCAGCTCGACTCGGCTCTCCTGCTCATGAAGCAGGGCATCGACGACATCGCCGCCAAGGGCGTGACGGCCGAGGAACTGGACAAGGTGAAGCAGTTTGAGCTGAAGGAATATGCCGACAACCAGAAGAAGAACGGCTACTGGATGGGCCTCATCTACTCGAAGTCTATCTGGAACAAGGACGAATACGCTGGCTACGAGGATGCCGTGAAGAGCATGACCTCGAAGGATCTCCAGGACTTCGTGAACAATGTGCTCCTCAAGCAGAACAACTGTGTGACTGTCTCCATCCGTCCCACGGACATGACGGAGAAATAAGCTTTTATGCTTCAAACTACATAACCCAGGCGGGTCGCAGGTCAGCTCCTGCGGCCCGCCTGTGGCTTTCAGCGGCCGCGACACGCCCGCCAGCCGCCGCATGGCCGCGGGCTGCCGCGTGCTGCGCCCAGCGACTTCCCGCCTATTTTCCCCGAAAAAAAGTGCGCCCGCGTAGGGTTTCAGCCGTACTTCTTCATATATTTGCAACCTACCCAGGCATTCCTCCACCTTCAACGCGAAACGGCCATGTCCCACCCTCTCTCCGACTTCCTCTTCTGCCCCCACTGCGGGAGCCGCAGTTTCCTCCCGCACGATGCCTACAGCAAGCGGTGCACCGCCTGCGGCTTCACTTTCTACCCCAATGCCGCGGCGGCCACGGTGGCCGTGGTGGTGAACGAACGGGACGAACTGCTCTGCGTGGTGCGCGCACAGGAACCAGCCCGGGGCACGCTGGACCTGCCCGGCGGCTTCGTAGACCCCGGCGAAGGGCTCATGGAGGGGCTGGCACGCGAACTCCGCGAAGAGGTGGGGGCCGAACTGACTGCGGCGGATTTCCTCTTCTCGCTGCCCAACGAATATCCCTTCAGCGGGCACACGGTCCACACCTGTGACGCCTTTTTCCGCTGCCGCATCGCCAACCCCGACAGCGTGCGGGCGGCCGACGACGCGGCTTCGCTGCGCTGGATACCCCGCGACACGCTGCGCCCCGACATGTTCGGGCTGGGCTCGGTGAGGCGCGCCATGGAGTTCATTCTCAAGAAAGACTGAAAGACCTTCGCGCTTCTTTAATGCCTGCACACGCCGCATACACTCCATTTGCTTTATGACCCACCCTATCGCTCTCCTGCTGCGCATCAGCCGCTTCTACCGCGACGGTTTCCGCCAAATGACCTGGGGCCGCACGCTTTGGATTATTATCCTGGTGAAGCTCTTCGTGATGTTTGCCATCCTGCGCCTCTTCTTCTTCAAGCCAGCCCTCGAGGGGCTCTCGGAGGAGGAAAAGACGGAGGTGGTGGGGACGTCGCTAACGACCCCTTCGGGTAGGTTATAAGGTTATGAGGTTATGAGGTTATAAAGTCACTCATTGAGCGACTGGCTTTGGGCGACTGGCTTTGAATGACTACCTTCAACAGTAACTTTATAACCTCATAACCTTACCCCTCATAACCTTATCCCCCATAACTTTATCCCTCATAACCTTAACCTTTGAACGCCTGCCTTCATCAGTAACTTTATAACCTCATAACCTTACCCCTCATAACCTATAAGCGAAGCGAATTAACTTAACCCTAAAATACCAAGCCATGAACCTACTGACTATGCTCGACCCAGGCACTATCGACTGGTCGAGGGCGCAATTCGCGCTGACAGCCTGCTACCACTGGCTCTTCGTGCCACTGACGCTGGGGCTGGCCCTGATTATGGGCATTATGGAAACTATCTATTACGTGAAGAAGGACGAATTCTGGAAGCGCACGGCGCAGTTCTGGATGAAGCTCTTCGGTATCAACTTCGCCATCGGTGTGGCCACGGGCCTCATCCTCGAATTTGAATTCGGCACGAACTGGAGCAACTACTCGTGGTTCGTGGGCGACATCTTCGGCGCGCCGCTGGCCATCGAGGGCATCGTGGCCTTCTTCATGGAAGCGACGTTCATCGCGGTGATGTTCTTCGGCTGGAAGAAGGTGAGCCGCGGCTTCCACCTGGCCTCGACGTGGCTCACGGGACTGGGCGCGACCATCTCGGCCTGGTGGATTCTGGTGGCCAACGCCTGGATGCAACACCCCGTGGGCATGGAATTCAACCCCGAAACGGTGCGCAACGAAATGGTGAGCTTCGCCGCAGTGGCCTTCT
>CAMGGA010000072.1 GCA_946055515.1 uncultured Bacteroidales bacterium | reverse complement strand
CTTTATGATTGGTTAGTCATGGTAAGTTATGGTTAGTTATAAGGCTCTAAATACAGCAAAAGAAGCTACTCTCTCCCAAGCTCGTTACGGATGTCGGAATTGTTATAGACGTGAGAGAAGAACAACCCCAGAAGCAGCCATCTTCCAAACTCGTAACAGAAGAGGGTATTATTGTGTTCATACATCCTACAATCATGTGGTTACTTTCTGTCTCAATTATTGCATTGCAATTCTCTCGGGAATCATACAAAGGGTTGTTTTCTTCTACTGTAATAGACATGAGGGCTGAACACCCAAAGAAGCATCCACCTCCTATTTTTGTCACAGTTGACGGAATGGTGATAGATGTTAGGGAAGAACAGATAAAGAAGCACGATAACCCTAAACTCGTTACAGATGTAGGAATTATGATTGACGTGAGAGAAGAACAGCCCCAGAAGCAGCGCTTCCCAAAACTCGTCATGGTTTCAGGTATGTAAATTGACGTGAGAGAAGAACAACCTTCGAAACAACTTTCTTCTAAGCTATTCACTTTTTCTGGAATCCTGATTGACGTAAGAGAGGAACAGCCATGGAAGCAAGAACGCCCTATACTCTTCACAGACGATGGGATGGAGATGGTGAGAGAAGAACATGCGTAGAAGCATTCTTCACCCAATCTTGTCACATTATATGTTAAGCCTTCGTAAGTGACATTTTCGGGAATGATTACTTCTTTAGTTGAGCCACTATATTTTGCCAACTTTGCGGTTTTAGTTTCTGTGTCCAAGTAGTATTTGAATCCATCATCGGTGCTGTATATAATGATTTCTGCATTCATTACTATGCCCATGGCTGCAAATAGGGATATGAGCATGAATTTTAGAGTAAATATTGGTTTCATATTTTCAAAGATGTGCTAATGGATTTCTTAGATTGGGTAACAGAAAAGTTGAATATTTTACAAAATCAGAGAACGTATGGCCAGTACTGTCTATCGTTAAAACCTAATTGTTAGATTCCCTTTGGCATTATGTAGATGCCCCACGTGGGCGGGTTGGGGATGATGGGCAACTCGCTTTGGTTAGCCAAGTGAAGGGGCGCGGCGGCTGCAAAACAAGAAACAGATTCAATAGTATAATGAATTTTATTTGCAAAGATACCACATATAACTGAGAATGAGGGCAGAATGATGAAAAAATAGGAGTGTTTAGAAGTATTTGATTACTGGTGGCTGGCTATACATTCGCCATGAGCATGCTGCCCTATTGGCTGGTAAACAAGATGATCCCCATGCGCGTCAGCCGGCGCAGCGAACGCATTGGACTGGATGTCAGCCAGCACGGCGAATCGTACAATTTCGCGGATGCGGAGGATGTGGACGACCACGGGAAAATGAACTATTAGTCCCTGCCGGGACCGGCGTGCCGACGCTGCACGCACTTTGACCGGCAAACCCACAATGGGCGCAAGGCAAGATGAAATCCTTTGATTTTTATTTTGCTTTGCGCCCAGCTTGCATTACTTTTGCAGGCTCAAACTGAAGAAAATGACCCATCGACTTTTTTCACTCCTGCTTGCGCTCTGCTGTTTGCCCCTTTCGGCACAAAACGGCAGGGCCGAGAAAACGTTGCGCGTGGACTACCAGTTCGCGGGCAACGCTGAACACCAATATATAGCCCTCTCCGAATTGTCCTCCTTCAAGGGCTGGGCAGGACGCAGCGTGAACGTGGACAGCCTGGCCTTGCACGGCAATGGCGACATCACCCTTGCCGATGCCCGCACGGGCCGCACGCTCTATACCCATTCGTTTTCAACCCTTTTCCAAGAGTGGGTTACGACCGATGAGGCGCGCAGCGTGACGCGTTCGTTTGAAAACACCTTCCTCCTCCCCATGCCCGCCGACTCGGCACGCATCACCGTGCGCCTCTACCATGCCAACCAGCAGGAGATGGTGAGCTTTACACACACGGTGTGCCCCGACGACATCCTCATCCGACAACTCGACTGCCGGCAAACGGCTCCACACCGCTACCTCTTGCGCAGTGGAAGTCCGGCAGAGAAGATCGACGTGGCCATTGTGGCTGAAGGTTACACAGAGGGCGAGATGGAGCAATTCTATGCCGCTGCCCAGGAAACAGTCGATGCTATCCTAGCACACGAACCTTTCGGCCGTCTCAAGGACCGCTTCAACTTCGTGGCCGTGGGGCTGCCTTCTGCCCAAAGTGGCGTGAGTGTGCCCCACGAGGGAAGCTGGACGCAGTCGGTGCTCAGTTCGCATTTCTCTACCTTCTACTCCGACCGCTACCTCACCACGCTCCGCCTCTTCGAACTGCACAACGCCCTCACGGGCATTCCCTATGAACACATCATCATCCTCGCCAACACCGAGACTTACGGCGGAGGCGGCATCTACAATTCCTACACGCTGACCACGGTGCGCAATCCAAAATTCCGCCCCGTGGTGGTCCACGAGTTCGGACACAGCTTTGCGGGGCTTGCCGACGAGTATGCTTACAACGATGCCTATGGCGACTGCTACTTTGCCGACGTGGAACCCTGGGAACAGAACATCACCACCCTTTTCGACTTCGGACGCAAGTGGCAGGACATGTTGTCCGCCAATACGCCTGTACCCACACCTGTCGAGGGATGCAAACCGACCGACTTGGGCGTGTATGAGGGGGCAGGCTATATGCCCCGCGGCGTGTATCGTCCCAGTCCTGACTGCCGCATGCGCACCAACGAGTGCAAGGACTTCTGCCCCGTTTGCCAACGCGCCATCGAGCGACTCATCCAATTCTATACCCAAGAGGATTAAGACACACAAACCAACGATTTCGTTAAGCCAGAAGACCAAGGAAAGCTTGCTCGCTTTGGCTTGGCGAGAAACGCACTTTTAAGAACTCCATGACTACTCCGAAAAAGAAACCGACCAATAAAACCACCCGCCCTGCACGCCGCAACAAGGGGGCTATTCCCGCCAAAGTGAGCCTGTGGCGCCGCCTGCGCAACGAACATCCGCTCACCGTGGCACGCGAATGGCTGCGGGCCGACAATGCACGTTTCATCATTGGCCTCGCTGTGCTCGTGGTGAGCATTTTCCTGCTCATGAGCTTCGTGTCCAACGTCTTCACGGGCCAGGCCGACCAAAGCGGCGTGCAGAGCGGCAACCTCACGCATCCAGCCAATCTCTGTGGCAAGCTCGGCGCGTACGTGGCTTTCTATTTTATGGACAGCTGCTTCGGCGTGTTCTCCATCTTCATCCCCCTCTTCACGTTGCTCGTGGGGGTAAAGCTCATGGGGGCCTACCGTGTGCGCCTGTGGAAATGGTTTCTCAATTTCTCCATTCTCATGATTTGGGGCTCGGTGTTCCTGAGTCTCATCACCGACCGTTTGCCAGTGGAAGTCGTGCGGAAAATGAGCTTCCGCCTCGGCGGCGGCCACGGCGACTTCATCAAGTCTTTCCTCACTTCCTCAGTGGGCGCTTTCGGGGCGTGGATTGCGGTGCTGGCCTCGGCGGTGCTCTATCTGATGTACGTTTCGAGCGAAACCGTCCATGTGGTGCGCCGACTGATGCACCCGCAGGATTTCATCAAGCGCAAGATGCTGGTGCAGGATGGTGTAGCTCCCGCAAAGCCGGCGCAGCAGGGTGAGGAGGCCCCGTCAGCGGAAGAGGAGGACGATTTCGGCGAAGAACTCGAATATGAAGAAGAACTGCCCGTAGAGGATGCCACCCGGGAAGAACCCGCACAAACTATTTCTCTCCAGCTCGACACCCAGGCACCTGCCGTGCAGCCGAAGGCGGAGGAACTCGAAGTGGAAGTGGAAGCGCCGGCCGCTGAAGGGACCATGAACCTCGACATCGTCAAGGCCCCCAACGAGGCAGAGGCCCAAGGAAAAACCGTGGAGGAAGTGAAAGACATGGAGCCTTACGACCCACGGAAAGACCTGGAGTTCTATAAGTTCCCCTCCATCTCCCTGCTGAAGCACTACGACGACCAGGGGCCCGCCGTGGACATGATGGAACAGAACGCCAACGGCGACCGCATCATTTCCGTGCTGCGCAACTTCGGCGTGGAGATTTCCAGCATCAAGGCCACCATCGGTCCGACCATCACCCTCTACGAAGTGACTCCCGCGCCGGGTGTGCGCATCAACAAAATCCGCAACCTCGAGGACGACATAGCCCTTTCGCTCGCCGCCCTCGGCATCCGCATCATTGCCCCCATTCCCGGAAAAGGCACCATCGGTATTGAAGTGCCCAACAAGAACCCGCGCATCGTGTCGATGGAGAGCATCATCAACACGCGCAAGTTCCAGGATTCTACCTTCGAACTCCCCATTGCCCTGGGCAAGACCATCACGAACGAAGTGTTCATGGTAGACCTTGCCAAAATGCCCCACCTCCTTGTGGCGGGTGCCACGGGACAGGGTAAGTCGGTGGGTCTGAATGCCATCATCACCTCCTTGCTCTACAAGAAGCATCCCGCCGAACTGAAGTTCGTCATGGTAGACCCGAAGAAAGTGGAGTTCTCCATCTACGCCCCCATCGAGAACCACTTCCTCGCCAAAATCCCCGATGACAACGAAGATCCCATCATCACCGACGTGACCAAGGTGGTGCAGACCCTCAAGAGCCTCTGCCAGCTGATGGACCATCGTTACGACCTGCTGAAGAAAGCCAAGGTGAGGAACATCAAGGAATACAACGCCAAGTTCAAGGCCCGCCAGCTCAATCCCGAAAACGGTCACGAGTTCATGCCCTACATCGTCGTGATCATCGACGAGTTCGGCGACCTTATCATGACCGCAGGCAAGGAAGTCGAACTCCCCATTGCCCGCATCGCACAGTTGGCCCGCGCCGTCGGCATGCACATGGTCATCGCCACCCAGCGCCCTACGACCAACATCATAACAGGTACCATCAAGGCCAACTTCCCGGCCCGTATGGCCTTCAAGGTCATGTCGCAAATCGACAGCCGCACCATTCTCGACCAAAGCGGTGCCAACCAGCTTGTGGGCAAGGGCGATATGCTCTTCCTGGCGGGCAACACCCCCGTGCGTGTGCAGTGCGCTTTTGTCGACACCCCCGAAGTGGAGCGCATCAACGAGTTTGTGGCCGACCAGCAGGGTTATCTCTCCGCATTTGAACTTCCCGAGCCCGAAGCCGAAGGCGATGAAAGCGGCCCCGCCGCGCTTGACACGAGTTCGCTCGACCCCATGTTTGAAGAAGCGGCGCGTCTCATCGTTGTCCACCAGCAAGGCTCGGCATCGCTCATCCAGCGCAAGTTCTCCATAGGCTTCAACCGTGCCGGCCGCCTGATGGACCAACTCGAGCGGGCAGGCATCGTGGGCCCCACACGCGGCTCGAAGCCCAGAGAGGTCCTTATCGCCGACGAAATCGAACTTGACGCCAAGATTGCCTCCCTCCATGGAGTCTAATTCGGCTTTTTTCTGACAAAAAACGCTCTGTTCGTCCGAAAAAATCTATTTTTGCAAAATCAATAGCGTCAAGCGCGGTGTTCCACACCAGTCGCGGAGAACTTTATTCTTCCAGACAGACAACGCTTGGCACTGTTTTTGCATAAACGGGTTCGGCCCCTGGCGAGCCCCTTTCTCCCCAAACAAAACGACCAGCATGACATTCAAACGCATACTCTTCAGCTTTTGCCTCGCAGCGGCCTCGACAGGCGCCATCTGGGCGCAGACGGCACGTCAAGTGCTCGACGAAACGGCTGCCAAACTCAAGAACAGCGGCGGCATCGAAGCCACTTTCGAAGGCACCCAATTCAAAGGACTGCAGGAAGATGGCACGACCAACGGCCATATCTATGTGCAGGGAAACAAGTTCAAAATATCCAGCGACGCGCTGACCACGTGGTTCGACGGACGGACGCAGTGGACACTCCTCACGGGAAGCGACGAAGTGAACGTGAGCACGCCCACCCCTGCCGAACTCCAACAAGTGAACCCCTACTCCTTTATAAATATATACAAGGAGGGCTACACTCTCAAACTCGCCCCGACGAACTACCGCGGAAAGACATGCCACGAAGTGCGACTGGTGGCACAGAGCAAGGGCGAACCCATACAGCTCCTCATCCTCGTCATTGACAAACAAACCCATTTGCCGCTTTCTATCCGTGTGAAAGACAACCAAGGCGAGTGGACACGCATCCGCGTGAACAGTCTGCGCACAGGTCGCCGCTGGAGCGAAGCAACTTTCAAATACGACCCGAAACAACATCCCGGCGTGGAAATCGTGGACCTGCGGTAGCGCAGCCCAAAGCAGCACGCTATTGAAATCAAACAACTAAAAACAGAAAACGACATGGCAATTTCTTGCTTGATACTCGGCTCCGGCCCCGCGGGCTATACGGCAGCCATTTATGCAGGCCGTGCAGGCTTGAATCCTGTAGTCTACGAAGGACTGCAACCGGGCGGACAGCTCACCATCACCACCGAAATCGAAAACTTCCCCGGCTTCCCCGAAGGTATCGATGCCAACGAACTCATGGACGGCATGCGCAAGCAGGCCGAGCGTTTCGGCGCGGAGATCCGTACGGCCACAGCCGTGAAGGCAGACCTCTCAAAGGCCCCCTACAAGGTGTGGTTCGACGACGGCACAGAAGCCGAATGCCAAACCCTCATCATCGCCACGGGAGCCAAGGCCAAATACCTCGGCCTCGACGACGAAGTGAAATACCAGGGCATGGGCGTGAGCGCATGTGCCACCTGCGACGGCTTCTTCTATCGGAAAAAGACCGTGGCCGTAGTGGGTGGTGGCGACACCGCTTGCGAAGAAGCCACCTACTTGGCCAGCTTGGCCCAGAAAGTGTACCTCATTGTGCGCAAGCCCTTCCTCCGTGCCTCCAAGGCCATGCAGGAACGCGTGATGCAGAACCCCAAAATAGAAGTGCTCTTCGAAACCAACACCGTGGGCCTTTACGGCGAAGGTGGCGTAGAAGGCGCTCACGTGGTCTATCGCAAGGGTGAAGCAGACGAGAAGGCATACGACCTTCCCATCGACGGCTTCTTCCTCGCCATCGGACACAAGCCCAGCAGCGACCTCTTCAAGGAATGGGTGAAGACCGACGAATTAGGCTACATCCAGACCGAAGGTGATTCCCCCCGCACGGGTATTCCCGGCGTATATGCCGCCGGCGACGTGGCCGATCCCCATTACCGCCAGGCCATCTGCGCGGCAGCGAGTGGCTGTAAGGCAGCCATGGAGGCGGAGAAATATTTGCAGAGCCTTTAGTCCGCGCATACCCTCGCAGCCATGTTGCCCGAATGCCATCCGCTCCAGCCCTTTCTCCCGCCTCGTGCAAAAATACTCATGTTGGGCAGTTTCCCGCCGCCGAAGAAGCGGTGGAGCATGAACTTCTTCTACCCCAACATGCAGAATGATATGTGGCGCATCTTTGGCCACATTTTCTTTGCCGACCGCGACCATTTCATAGACGCTTCCCGAAAGCGTTTTGACCAGTCGCGGCTGGAGGCATTCCTGGAGGAAAAGGGAGTGGCGCTCTTCGACACCGCCACGGCCGTAGTGCGGCTGGCCGACAACGCTTCGGACAAATTCCTGCAAGTGGTAGAGCCGACCGACGTGGAGGCCCTCTTGCGCCGCATCCCCGAGTGTACGGCAGTAGTCTGTACAGGGCAAAAATCGATGGACACCTTGCGGACACGCTTCCAGACCGGAGAGCCGTGCGTGGGCCGGAGCGTCACGTTCTGTCTCGATGGGCGCACGCTGAGGCTGTGGCGCATGCCGAGCAGCAGCCGCGCCTATCCGCTGAAACTCGAACGCAAGGCAGAAGCCTACGCCGAGATGCTCCGTTGCGAAGGCCTGCTCTGAAGCAGCTGCTTGCCACTCCACCGCAGCCTCTTCCCGTTTCTTCTGTCGCGGCGGGACACATCCCACAGCAACCTACAAAAGCTACATTCTCACTTCATGAACTTCAAGGACGACATTCCACATAATTCTTTCTCCCTCATCGCAGATTTCGACGGCGACATGGACGCGCTGATGCAGACGCCCCACGACGAAGTGCTCCCGTTGCTTCCGCTGCGGGGCATGATGCTATTCCCCGGCGCGGTGGGTTCCGTGACGGTCGGAAGGGTATCGAGCCTCAAGGTAGTCATGCAGTCGGTAGAGCGCAACTCCTTTATTGCCGTGTTCACCCAAAAAGACGAAAGCGTGGAGGAACCCGATGCCAAAGACCTCTATCCCGAAGGAGTGCTGGCCCGCGTGATGCGCACCATCCATCTTCCCGAAGGCCAGTTGGCCGCCATCATCCAGAGTTACGGCGTGTTGAAGCTCGAGCAGGTGAAGCGCCGCAAGCCTTATTTGCGGGTGAAAGTGTCGGACGTGGAGGAAATCAACTATTCCGCGCAGGACAAGGAGTTCTCCGTCATGGCCGACTCCTGTCGCGAAGGCGTGGTGCAGTTCCTCAAGCTCAACGACGGTTTCCGCGCCAAGGAAGCCGCGATGGCCATCAACAACATCAAGCATCCCACCTTTCTCCTCAACTTTATCTGTGTAAACATGGTGTTGCCCATGGAAGACCGCTTCAAGCTCTTCCAGACCCACGACGCCAAGCAGCGTGCTTTCAAGCTCCTCCAGCTGCTCAACCGCGAAAACCAGTTTGCGCAGCTAAAGCACGAGATACAGGTCCAGACGCGCGAAGATCTCGACAGACAGCAGAAAGAGTTCTTCCTCCACCAGCAAATCAAGAACATCCAGAACGAACTGGGCGAAGACGAGAGCGGCGATGTGGCCGAACTCGAGAAGAAGGCCAAGGAAATCCATTTCCCGTCGAAGGTAGAGCAAACCTTCTACCGCGAACTCGAGAAACTGAAGCGCATGAACCCCTCCATCCCCGACTACAACGTGCAGCTCAACTATCTGCAGACCATCGTGGGACTTCCCTGGGGGGTGGAAACTACCGATAACCTCAACATCCGCCATGCCGAGCGCATCCTGGCCCGTGATCACTACGGCATGGAGCGCGTGAAAGAGCGTATTCTCGAGCACCTTGCCGCCCTGCGCTACCGCCACAGCGACAAGGCTCCCATCCTTCTGCTTTACGGCCCTCCCGGTGTGGGCAAGACCTCCCTCGGCAAGAGCATTGCCGAAGCCTTGGGCCGCAAGTACATGCGCATCTCCCTGGGTGGCGTACACGATGAGGCAGAAATCCGCGGACACCGCCGCACCTACGTGGGCGCCATGCCGGGCCGCATCGTGAAGGGCATCATGAAGGCAGAGTCTATCAATCCGCTCTTCGTCCTCGACGAAGTAGACAAGGTGGCCGACAGCAACTACAACGGCGACCCCCACAGCGCCCTCCTCGAGGTGCTCGACCCCGAGCAGAACAAGGCTTTCCACGACAACTTCCTCGACCTCGACTTCGACCTCTCCAA
>CAMGGA010000071.1 GCA_946055515.1 uncultured Bacteroidales bacterium | reverse complement strand
GGCCACTTCACGGGAATGCCCAACCAGGGGTCGCTGCTGCCCCAGCGTCCGGGGCCGACAAGCACGTAGGGACGGCCCTCGGCCACCATGCGGCGGTTGAGTTGTTCGATTTCGTCGGCCACAGCCAGGTTGTGCGAAGCGGAGAAATTCTCCGTCTTCACATAGATGATGTCGAACACGTCCGAAAGAATGCCATGGCCAATGGCATGGTGGGAATGGAGCAGCGCCTTCTCGTCGGGAATCTGCCGGAGGTCTTCGTCGAGCTGGAGGCGGGCAGCCACCATGGGGCGGATTTGCAGGGGATAGAAGATACCCGTGCGGTCGGGGAAGAGTTTGACAGCAAACTCCACTTCCACCTCGCGGCGCATTTCCTCACGCCCATAGCGGAGGAGTTTCTGGAGCAGTTCGGGGAGGGGGAAAACGCCGTGTTGGAGAACGCCGCTGAAGGTGACCACCTTGCGGCCGCCCTCGTAGACGCCATCGCGAATGATCATGTCGTAGGGGTCGTAGGTCGAACAGGTGAAGCGCATGGCCCCGTCCTTCACCGCCTCGTTCACGGGAAGTTTGAGCAAGTTGAAGCCGTCGTCTACCTGGAAATTGGTGGGACAGGAAGTGGTGTCGAGTGCGTAGAAGCGCGTTTGCGTCTCGCGCAGGGCGATTTCCACCTCGCTGGTCTGGAGCACCTTGTTGGGGTAGGCGGGACACACACGCAGGCTGAGGCCGCCGTCCACGATATACTTGCCCAAACCGAGGGCCAGGTTCACGATGCCGTCCTCCGGGGCCTCGTCGCCGATGGGATAATAGTTCAAGGAGCGGCCCACGCCGGAAATGTGGGGATAGTAGCGGCCCTCGTAGGCCGAGCCCACCACTTCCTGGAGGAGCACAGCCATCTTTTCCTGATCGATGACGTTGCGCGTGGCAGCCATGTAAGCCTTACTGTCCTGGTAGAAGACAGAAGCATAGACCGCCTTGATGGCATTCATCAGGAGTTCGAGGCGCTGCGTGATGTCCTCCACGGGGGGGATCATGTAGGTAGAATAGATGCCTGCGAAGGGTTGGTAGTGGGCATCTTCGAGCAAGGAGGAAGAACGGATGGCGATGGGCTCATTGACCACCTGGAGATAGGCGATGAGGTCTTCACGCAAGCGCTGCGGGAAGCGCGCCTGGAGGAAGGCGGCCAAAATCTCCTCGTCGGGCACATCGGAGAGGGCAAGGGGATAGAGGTCTCCCTGCTCCATGAACTCGTCGAACACATCGGTACAGAGCACCACCGTCTTGGGCAACTGCACCTGGGCACCGGGGAAGTCATTGAGGTCGGGATGGCGCAAGATGACATGGTCGAGGAAAGCCAGACCGCGGCCCTTTCCGCCCAAGGAGCCCTCTCCGATGCGGGCAAAGTTGCTGTAGCGGTCGAAGCGGTGGCGGTTGAACACGGCCACCACGCCCTGGTTCTTCATGCGGCGATAGCGGACGATGGCGTCGAAGATGATCTGGCGGTGGGCATCGACGTCCTGGAGAGAGTCCCACGTGATGTCGCGCAAAAATTCGGAGATGGGGAAGAGGGCGCGGGAACCCAGCCAGCGTGACACGTTGTTGTGCCGGATGTGGTAAAGGAGCGACTCCTGCGGGAGCGTGAAGATATTGTCCTGCAAATCCTTCAGGTTGCGGATGCGCACTTCCTCGTGGCGCGTGCCCGGCTTGCGGAAGATGAAGTCGCCAAAACCGAAGTTGCGGAGCACCAGGTGACGGAGGTCGTCGGCGGGATTTTTCGAGTTCTTGTCGATGAAAGAGGCGCCGCAGCGCTGTGCATACTCGCGCTTGTCGGTTTCGGAACTCTGCATGATGAGCGGCAGGTAAGGGTCTGTCTCGCGCATCTCGCTGAGCAGGCGGAAGCCGGCCAGCTCGTCGGTCTTGCCCTCCCGCGGGAAACGGCAGTCACTGATGACGCCGAGCGTGTGGGTGCGGTAGCGGTTGTAAAGCGCCCAAGCCTCCTCGTAGTTGCGGGCCAGGACAATTTTGGGGCGGCCGCGCATGCGCAACATCTCGAGCTGGGAGTTGAGGGCCTCGGTGGCGAACTCGAGACTCTGCTGGAGCACGAACTTGTAGAGGTTGGGCAGGATGGAAGAATAGTGGCGAATGGAATCTTCGACCAGGAGTATCATTTGCACACCGGCTTGGAGCACATCCTGCTCGAGGTTCATCTTGTCCTCGATGAGCTTGATGATGGAGAGCAGCAGGTCGGTGTTGCCCAACCAGCAGAACACATACTCGAAGATGCTCAGGTCCTCGTTCTGCATGCGCCGGGTGATGCCGTGGCTGAAAGGCGTGAGCACGACGAGGGGCACCTGCGGAAAACGTTGCTTGACGTCGCGGGCAATGCAGAACACATCGTTGTCCTCGGCACCGGGCATACAGATGACGAGGTCGAAACTGGTGCGCTGCAGTTCGGCTTCCGCCTCTTCGGCCGAAGCCACCTGGAAAAAGCGCGGCGGGAAGCGGAGGCCGAGTTTGGCATATTCGTCAAAAATCTTTTCATCCACGCGGCCGTCGTCCTCGAGCATGAAAGCGTCGTAGGGGTTGGCAATGATGAGGACGTTGCAGATGCGCCGCATCATGAGGTGGGTGAAGGGAGTATCCTTCAATATGGGGCAGGCTTGCACGTATTCTTCTGGCATGGCAAAAGCGCGCCGGGCGCGCAGTTTAAGGTGAAACTGGATGTGGGGTTATCTCCGTGGTTATAAGGTTGTGAACGCTACGTTAAGATAATAAGGGATAAGGTTATGAGGCTATAAAGTTACTTGCAAAATCTTCAGTCAGTAATATTATAACCCCATAACCTTATCCCCGATACGCTTCGGACAGCGCGCAATGCGTTACTGCGTCTGGAAACGCTTGGAAGCGCGGAGGAGGTGACGCGTGATGCTGATCAGCTCCTGGGTTTCCTGGAGCGTGGAGAGATACAGGAGCGAGACCTTGATGTTGGCATCTTCGCGCTGGATGCGGTCTTGCTGGGCATGGCGGATTTGCGAAATGCGGCTCTTGATGGCATTGCCCTCCACGAGGAGTTCGTCCGAGCCCTTGAAGTCGCCCGAGACAATCATCTGGCGTGAACGCTCGAGGTAGTTGTCTACATCGTTGCAGATGGGAATCAGCTCATCGACATAGTCCTGCGGGAGCGGCTTGAAGTTGTTGTCCACGTGCTCCACGCAAGGTTCGAGCATACGCTTGAGGCCGTAGATAATCTGCGTTGTACTGTTGCAGCCCAGGTGGAACCATGTGTTCTTCTCCACAGCGAGCAAGTAGTCGATTTTGCGCATACCGAGGATTTCCTTTCTGCGGTAACGCTTCCAGAGCGCCTTCTCGTCGTCGATGGCCTGGGCAGCACTGCGGAGCTCGCGCATCTTTTCGTGCATCAAGCCCTGGGTGATGCTGCGGAAGGTATTGCGCGTAAATTCGAGGATGTCACCCTGCGTACGGCGCACGTGTTCGAGCAGAAGGGCCCAAGTCTCCGTCTTGTCGTGAGTACGGACAAGTTGGCGGAAGAGCGTATCGACGTTGTCCTGCTCCTTCTTCTGCTTGAACTTGCGGTTGTTGTTGATGACCACGGCCACTACTACGCAGATGACGAGCACCATGGCCACGAATCCGCCGAGATGATTCACCGTGGCGATGATGTAGCTCATGATGAAGGCTGCACCAGCCGTGATGAACCAGCCGCCAATCACGGAGATAACGCCCGTGATGCGATATACGGCCGTCTCGCGGCCCCAGGCACGGTCGGCGAGCGAAGAACCCATGGCCACCATGAAGGCCACGTAGGTCGTAGAAAGCGGGAGCTGGAGGGTCGTACCCACCACAATGAGCAGGCCTGCCAGCACGAGGTTCACGGAAGCACGCACCTGGTCGAAAGCAGCTCCTTCATCGAGCGCGATGCCGTCTTGGGAGAAGCGGCTGTCAATCCAGCGGCCCACGCCGGCCGGAACGAAGCGGCTCACGAAAGAAGTGGTGCTGAGCACACCGCGCACGGTGCGGCGGGCAATCTTCGAACTGGAGAATACTTCTTCGCCTTCGTCCTGGCGCGAAAGATTCACGGTAGTTTCCACCACCTTCTGGGCTTTCTTCGAGGTACAGATGGCCACCGTCATGATAACGCCGGCGCCGATGAGGAACCACTGCTTGCCCGGCAGACTGCTTTCCCCGGCAAGCACGCTCACGGTGTAGTCGCTGGCACTCACGCCGTTGCCGTTGGCCGTGAAGTCGAGGAACGACTCGAGACCGGCTAGGGGCGTACCGATGAAGTTCACCAAGTCGTTGCCCGCAAAGGCCATAGCCAAGGCAAACGTGCCGAAGAGCACGACGATGCGGAAGATGTTCACGCGGAGGAGGTGGAGGATTTCCATCAACACGGTGAAACCGCCCAGGCAGCAGAACAGGATGGTCGATTTGTGTGCCTCGATCCACTCGGGCGTCCAGCCGATGTAGAGCAGGAGATTGCTGTTTTTCAACCCGCTCACGAGGAGGAAGAAGAAGATGGAGGTGACACTGATGCCACCGAACAGGGCAATACTCCAGCGGAGGTGCTTCTTATAGTGGAAGGTGAATACAACACGGGTAATCCACATGACTATCAGACCTACCACGAATGCAATGGCCACTGAGAGGAAGATACCGATAATCACACTCAAGGCCTTGTCGGTGTTGATAAGTTCTGCGTAAGTGTAGCCCGACCCGATAATCTTGGAAATGGCCAGTGCGGAGCTACCGCCAAGAAGGCCGAATACCATGGAGACGGTGGTCGAGGTGGGCATACCGAGCGTGTTGAAGATGTCGAGAAGGATGACATCGGTAGCCGCCACGCCGAGGAAGATGCACATCACATCGTCGAGCGTGTAGTAGAGCGGATTGAGAATGCCGTGTCGGGCAATGTCCATCATGCCGCTCGACGTACTCGCACCCACAAAAATACCAATGGCCGCAACCAAGAGAATGGTTCTGAACTTAGCTGCCTTAGCGCCCACCGCAGGGCTCATGAAGTTCACAGCATCGTTTGCCACGCCTACCGAGAGGTCGAAGGCGGCAAGCAAGATAAGGAATATAAGTATTCCCAAATAAAAAAAGTCCATAATGGTGATTGGATTAAGATAAATGCCGAGACACAATCCCGAAGGTATGGAACAGTACTCTGCGCTGCAAAAATAATCCATCGCCCATGAAGGACAAAGTTTTCTTTTAATTTTTGTAACAAGAATGTAATAAAATCTTTGTTTTCAACAGACGTTTTCTCGCCATGGCAAAGCTCAAACAAGTTTGGCTTTGCTCATTTGGCTTAACGAAAACGTTCGTTTTCAACAGACGTTTTTCCCAGACACTTTCGGCTGCGCTCGGCTGAGTGAAAACAAGTTTTCCCTCCGCTCTCGCTTGCACGAAAGTTCTCGCCATGGCAAAGCTCAAACAAGTTTGGCTTTGCTCATTTGGCTTAACGAAAACGTTCAAAATCTTCCAAACACCCGGACAGAAGCTCTATCCCTGGAAGGGCGGCCGAATGGGCCCGCCCTTGCTCCAATGGCGCGTCGCAGTGTTTCACGCTGCACTGCCCACGTTCTCCGCTGGAGTCTATTTCCACTGCGTGCAAAAAGGGGATACAGGGGTAGGTTGCGCGTTTGGGCTGCACGCTGATTTCTCCAGACACGCACCTATTATACAATACCGCCACAGACGTGTTTCACCTCTTGGCCCTTCGCACCATGAAATGCGGAGAATGACTACAATTTGTTTGCATTTTACGTGTTTCCTATACGTGTTTTCACCCCAAAATTTTGCTTCACTGCTTCACAGCGGGCATTTTTGTACTGATACTCATGGCAAAACAGTGTGAAGGGTCGGTTCAAAAAGCCTTCACAACCTGCCTCGAAGCTTCACGCACTATTCCATCGCACAATCGGCGGCTTTCGCGTTTCAATCGCAGGCTTTGAATTTTCTGAGGGCGACATCGAAAAATCTGGGCCTGGTGTTGGGGAAAAGGCCCCGAAAATATAAACGGATTAGAAAGAAATCTTCGATGAAATCGGGCTTTTTTGAAAAAATATATAAACCATTTAGAATCGAAAAAACAGGAATTTTGACCTTCAAGCCAACGCCTGACGCCGCCTGTGAAGGAAGGCGCATCATCGCGCCATCATCGCGGCCGACCCTTCACACTGTTTTCCGCTGAGTTCCAGGCAGAAACGTGCCTACTGTGAAGCTGTGAAGGCTTTTTTCGGGGTAAAAACACGTATATATAGGGTTGTTTTTCTGGAAAAACGCTGCTTTTTACGTAGGACTTTCCCTACGACGTCTGCCCTTAAGCTTTCTTGGCTTGCATTCGGTTTGGATTCGGTTTGCACTGTCTTTAGAGAAGACAGGCTGCGGCTCGGCCTCCCAAAACAAAACCCTGCGGCTTTTCCTTCGCTCTGCATGCGGTTTGCACCATCTTTCTTCTAAAGAAAAATCTCTTTCTTTATCTTGCCGGTGTATTATCTCGCTGATTTTATCTACATTTGCACTTCCATAGCAGCCAGCTTGCCTTTTTGGGCTTTTCACTAAAAAAGGCGGAGCTGGATTTCTTTGTGTGCAATAAAACGGGGAAAACTCCGTTTTCATTGTAAAAACATGGAACGCCCGAGGACAAACTGCTCCCGACAAGCACCGAAGGCTAACCAAACATCTCTGACATGACTCAACACACCTCCTGGCTGCTCTTCTGCATCACCGCTTTCGCAATCAGCTTCCTGCTCACGGCGGGGTTCATGCGCCCCTTGCTCAAACTCTGCCGAAGGAAATCACTCTACGACCTGCCCGGCGAGAGAAAGGTCCACTCCAACAACATACCGCGCCTGGGCGGCGTGCTCTTCATTCCTGCCATGCTGCTCGGTGTGACCTGCACCCTGCTGCTGGGGATGGTCAATCATTTGGCTGTCATCCCGCCACTGGGGCTGAAGGGCTTTCTCATCGTCATCGGCATGTTCCTGCTCTACCTCATCGGCCTGCTCGACGACCTCTTCGGCATGAAGGCCAGCGTGAAATTCCTGATCCAGATCGGCGTGTCGGTCTTCCTCCCCTTCTGCGACCTCTATATCCACAACCTCTACGGACTTTTCGGACTCTTCGAAATTCCGTTTTGGGCAGGCTTCCCGCTCACGGTGTTCATTTCGCTGCTCATCGTGAATGCCATCAACCTCATCGACGGCATCGACGGTCTGGCTTCTTCGCTTTCCATGGTGGCCATCGTGGTGTTCGGCATTCTCTTTTTCCGCCACGAGCTCTTCTACTACAGCCTCTACTGCGCGGCGCTGACGGGCACGGTGTTGGGCTTTTTCCTCTACAATATGTTTGGCAACGCCGAACGGGGCACGAAGATTTTCATGGGCGACACGGGTAGCCTTACGCTCGGCTATGCCCTGACGTTCCTGGCCGTACGCTACTTCATGACCTGCACGGCCACGGAAATTCACCGCATGCACCCCACGGCACTCCTCGTGCCACTCAGTCTGCTGGCTGTCCCCTGCTTCGATCTGGTCAGGGTATCGCTCATGCGCCTCTACCACCGGAAGCCTATCTTCGGCGCGGACAAGACGCACATCCACCACAAGTGTCTGCGTGCGGGACTTTCCATGAGATTTTCGCTCGGCATCATCGTGGCGCTACAGTTGTCGCTCTGCGGACTCAACGGCATGATGGTCATGGCGGACTTCTCGGCGCCAATGATCATTCTGGCCGACATCCTGTACTTCATTGCATTCAATCTCTTCCTCGACTGGCGAATAGCGCATGCTGAGAAAGCGGGATAGCCCTCTTCCCTACCCTTCTCCGTCCTGCGCCGCCCTTCTTCCGAAAAACCTTCCTATCTATGCACCTTTGGCAGCGGCCCGGCATGAGCCAAGCGAACCTGGCTTCTGCACTCGCCTTGCACAAACCTTCCCTTCTGCATGAATTCTCCTGTTTCCTCACCCCGCACTTCCGAAAGCAGCATGGCTGTGGCCCGAGCGTTGGACATCCTCATCTCGGGGTGCTGCCTGGTTGTCTTCTCCCCGCTTTTCCTTCTCTGCTGGTGGCTCATCCGGCGCGAAGACGGCGGTCCGGCCATTTTCAAGCAAGAACGCGTGGGCAAAGGCGGCAAGGTGTTTTTCATCTATAAGTTCCGCACCATGCGCCTCGACGCCGAAAACCAGGGGCCTCAGCTCTCGCCCGTGAAGGAACGGGACGACCGCTTGCTCCGCATCGGCATGTTCCTGCGAGACCACCACCTCGACGAGCTGCCCCAGCTGTGGAACGTGTTTGTCGGTGACATGGCTTTCGTGGGTCCCCGACCCGAACGCCCTTACTACATCGAGCAGATCATGAAGCATGACCCGCGCTACGAACTGCTCTACCAGGTGCGCCCGGGTGTGACATCGTACGCTACGCTCTACAATGGCTATACCGACACGATGGAGAAAATGCTCCGCCGACTCGAACTGGACCTCTACTACCTCGAACACCGCTCGCTCTCGCTGAACCTCAAGATTCTCTGGCTCACTTTCTTCCGCATCGTTTCGGGCCGGGTGTTCTGACACCGTAGCGGCAAGACGGCTCTACCAAGTGAAACTGTTTTAACAATGAAATACATGCACCACTCTCAATCCACTCTGTGGCTCGCTCTCTTCTCCTTCATGCTCATGGGGTGCTCGCTCTTCCCGGGCAACAAGGAGAAGAAGGAGAAGGAATCTTACAGCGAAAACCGCACGCGCATGGAGGAGGATGCCCAAGAGCGACTCAACCGCGCACGCGTTTTTCTGGCTTCCGGTTGCCTCCATGAAGCCAAGGCGGAGGTGGAAAAGATGCGCACGGACTGCTACCTCGCCATCGCGGCACGCAAGGAGGGCATTCTGCTCATGGACAGCATCGACATACAGCTGGCCCGCGCCGAACTGGCCCACATCGACAGTCTGCTGTACCTCGGCGTGGACTCGGTGAACGAGAACCACTTCAACGAGGCCTGCGGGAAAATCCAGTTCTATGAACGCAAACTCCAGCACGACCTCAAACAGCAATAACTCCTGTGCCGCACACAGAGCCGACAAGGCTCCGCATTCCTTTCTTCATATTTCCCCTTACTCATGTCTGAATTCAGAGAAGCACTCAACCCCGAACAGTACGCAGCAGTCACCTTCACCGACGGGCCCTCACTCGTCATAGCCGGCGCCGGCTCGGGGAAAACCCGTGTGCTTACCTACAAGATTGCTTATCTGCTGCAACAGGGCATTGAGCCTTGGAGCATCCTGGCCCTGACGTTTACCAACAAGGCGGCACGGGAAATGAACGAACGCATCGGGAACATCTGTGCCGACCTGTCGGCCCGCGGTATGTGGAGCGGCACTTTCCACAGTCTCTTTGCCCGTCTGCTGCGCATGGAAGCGGCCTTCACGGGCATCCCGGCGGACTTTACCATCTACGACACTTCGGACGTGCGCTCGCTGCTGAAGAACATCGTGAAGGAACTGGGGCTGGACGACAAGCAATACAAGCCGAGCAAGGTGGCGGGACGCATCTCGGAGGCGAAGAACCGCCTGATTCTCCCTGATGCCTACGCGGCGGACTCTTCTATCCAGCGAAGGGACTATACGGAGGGAATGCCAAGTTTGCACAAGATTTACCAAAGCTACCAGCAGCACTTGCGGGCAGCCAAGGCGCTCGACTTCGACGACCTTCTCCTCCACACTTTTCTCCTCCTTCGCGACCACGCCGAAGTGCGCGAACGCTACAAGGCGCGCTTCCGCTACATTCTCGTCGA
>CAMGGA010000070.1 GCA_946055515.1 uncultured Bacteroidales bacterium | reverse complement strand
CGGTAGGTCTGCGTGGCAAAGACTTCTTCGCCCACGAGGTAGGTGAGGGTGTAGACGGGCACAGCCTCGGCCGTACACTGGAGCGAGAAGCGCGTGGAGGGCAAGGTGATTTCCGAAAAGTCGCGGCGCGAAAGGATGATGTCTGTCACCGTGCCTTCGTAAGTCCCCACGGCCAGGGAGCGATCGGCCTTGAGCGAGAGGGAGAGCAGGGGAGAACTTTCGCCGCGGAGCGGGGCATTGGTCAGCGAGAAGCCCACGATGCGGAGCTTCTGGCCGTCGCCCACTACGGCCGCACTCAGGTCGTGGTCGCCCAGGCCGCTCCCGGCCTGAAGCGAAGCCTCGTTGAAACTGAAGCCTTCGGGGATGTCGATGTCGAGCTGGAAGGCCGTGAGGTCCGTTTCGCCGGCATGGTCCAGGCCGATGGTGAGTTGCCAAGTCTGTCCCACTTCCGTTTCCGTCGCGGTGGCGGTCAGGGCCGTCTGGCCCGCTGCCCGGAACAGGACAGCCGACCAGAGGGTAACGAGGAGAAAGAGATATTTATTCATTCGTAAGAGATAGCAAAGGTGAAACAACAGCTTAGCGAACCACAATCTTCTTCTGGTTCACGATATAGACCCCGGCGGGCAGGACGAGGCGGTTGGCCCCGGCCGATGCGTGGACGCGGCGCACGAGGCGGCCGTCGGGCGTGAAGATGTCCACGTCAGTGGCTTCGGCGCAGTGGAGCGTGAGCGCCTCTCCGCCTTCGGCCGAAACGGCTTCGACGGGTGAGATGCCCGTGGTCTCCATGGTAAACTTCGCCGAGCGCGGTGCTACGCGGAAGTCTTCGCCGAGCACGGAGCCCATCGTGATCTTGTCGAGGCTCACCACGCGCTGGGGTTCGGCGATGTAGGCCGAAGTGTTCACCACCAGGTCGAGGGTGGAGGTGCCTGCGGGCAGCGGGGCTGCGCCGTGGCCGTAGACGACTACGCGGTAGTGGCCTTCAGCCGTGGGGGCAAAGCGCGTTTGGCAGGCTTCCCACGAGGCGGGCAGATTGACGGCCACCAGTTCCATGCCTGCGGGCAGGACAAGGTCGAACTGCACACCGGCATACGCGCCCTCTTCCGAAATCTCGAACGCCACGGGCAGGGTGCTGCTGGTGCCCACCTGTGCTGGGAAGGCGGCGGGACGGGCCGAGGCTGCGGCCGGGCTGAGGTTCAGGTGGGCGGAAAGCGAAGCGGCATTGTCCAGCACGAGCGATACCACCTGCACCACGTCGCTCACCGTGAGCCGGCCGGAACCGTCTGCGTCGGCCTGTGAGAAGATGAAGTGCTCGTTGACGTTGCCCAGGATGTAGTTTACGACGCAGATGACGTCCGACACGGAGATGACGCCATCGCCGTTCACGTCGCCCAGCTCAATGGGCTGGGGTTCGTCGATGTCGTACGCCTCGAGGTTGGCGAACACGTATTCGGCGCGCGTCTGCAGCCATTGCTTCATGTTCTCCTTGTTGTACTCATAGTCTAGGCCGTCGCTCCAGCGCTCGGCATTGTGGAGGAAGGAGGAGTTGGCGTAGGCAAAGTAGTCGTCGATATACTCGATGACTTCCTGCTGGTACTTGGCCATGAAGTTTTTCCAGAGCACGTAGCTCGCGCGCTTCACCTCGTCGCTCTGCGTGTAGAGGGAGCGGTAGAACTGTCCGCCGGCCTGGAAGCTGAAGCGGTCGAGCACGTCGGCGGTGGCCCCGTTCTGGCAGTAAACGCTCGAACCGTCGTAGCCGTAGGCCCAGTCGAAGTCCCAAACGGGGCCGAACACGTAGGGGCTCTCGTGCGAGAGGATGTCCTCGCGGTAGAGGTAGCAGCTCTTCGGGTGACCCAGCTCGCAGTTGAGCACGTAGTTGTTCACGAAGAAGAAGCGGGCAAACTGCTCCACGTCCATCATTTCCGCATATTCGTCCCCGCCGCCGTAGAGGAGCGTGGTGAACTCGTTGAAATGGTCCACAATGAGGTTGTAGCGCTCTTCGTCGTAGTTCTTCTCAAAGTCCGGTTCCTTGATGTTCACGGGGAGGTGGAAGGCATCGTCGCGGAAGCGGTAGGGCTCGTCGTAGTACGAGTCGAGTTCGAGCAGCGTGGCGTTGGTGTCGTCGGCGAGGTCCACGCTGTTGTTGGAGAGGCCCACCTTCTGCGTGAAGTTGTAGCTGCCGCGGTATTCGCCGTTGAGGTACAGTTCGACGGGGACAATGTTGTTCGCGCCCGCCGTCTGCACGAGCTTGGCCACCTTCATGGCCACGGCATTCGTCATCATGGAGCCCGTCTGGTTGTTGGCGAGGAGCACCCAGTTCTTGCCGGCGGTGAGGCCGAAGGGTTTCTTCTTCGCGTCGAACTTCAGGCGATACGGGCTCTTGCCGTAGGCGCCCGCCCAGCTCGTGTTGCCGCGGCCGCGCACGCTCACGGAGTCGGCAAAGTCGGGGAAGACGCCCGCACCGTCGATGGAGATGTAGGCGCGCAGGTAGGTGACTTTGTCGGCGATGGGCACGTTGCCCACGGTGTTGAGGTAGATGGCCGGGACGGAGGTGGCTTTGTCGGTGAGCCAGTCCACGTGGACCGTCACCTCGCGGCCGTAGGGCTCCCACACGGTGGCGTACTGCGCGGGGCTGATGAGCTCGGGTTCCTTGGTGACCTTGACCTCGGTATCGAAGAGCCGGAACTCGGCGAGGCAGAGGTAGTTCTTGTAGCAGGCGGCTGTCTGCACAAAGCGCAGCTTCGTGTAGCTCCCGCCGAGGTCGATGGCCTCGGAGGTGTAGTCCTTGCCCATTTCCGCGGGCAGACCGTCGGCGAGGGTGGCCACTTCGGTCCACGCGGAGCCATCGTTGCTCGCCTGGATGCTCCAGGCGGTGGGCCAGCGCGGCGAGTTGTGGCGCGTGAGGTAGTAGAAGCTGATGCAGCTCAGGGCCTCCTGGAGGTCGACCTGCACGAAGGGGTGTTCCGTAAGCGGGAGTTTCTCGTACTCTCCCGTGCCCCAGGTGGAGTGGAAGAGGGTGGTGGAGTCGTTGTCCAGCATCTTGTCGAGGTCTTCCGTCTCGGGATAGTTCGAGGGCGCGTTGGTCGAGAGCATGTCGGCGGTGAGGGCCACGGGGGTGCGGGTCACTTCCGTCTCGGCCTGGCTCCAGACTTCGTCGCTCGTCTTCGTGAGCGCCATCTTGTGCCATCCGTCGTAGGCGAGGAAGTAGGTGATGTCGTGGTCGAAGCGCAGGCGCGACACCTTGCTCTGCTGCAGCTGCCCGTCCACGTAGGCGTGGACGTTCTCCTGATTGAACTGGAACGAGGGCGTGAGCCGCTTGCCGATGGCGCCGACTTCGGCCGTCACGCGCTCTTCGCCGTCGAGCGTGGCGATGACGTCGGTGAAGACTTGGTCGTTGTATTTGTTGTTGAACTTGAACGAGGTGAAGTGGGGCAGGGTGTCGGGCGGCGTGGTGTCGTAGCGGACCACGTCGGCCAGGGCGAAACGGGCCTTGATGTCGTTCTGCAGCGTGACGACGAGGGAGCCGTTCACCTCGGCGTAGCCTTTGAGCAAGTCGCGCGGGAACACTTTCAGCCCGCCGTTCTGCAGATAGACATAAAGGTCGTCCGCGGCCTCCTGGGCCAGGCCCGCGAAGGGACAGGCCAGCAGGAGGAGAAGGAGATGGAGAAACTGTTTTTTCATGGGTCGCAACAGGTTATTCGGGGAGCACGTTCGTGGAGCCGCTCTTGTACGTGTACGTGCCGTCGCAGGAGATGCCTTTGGCCTTCTTGCCCGTGACGTTCATGGAGATGCTGCCTCCGTCGAAGGTATAGTTACCCTTGATCTTCATGCCGCGGCACTTCGACTCCAGTGCGGGGTCGCCGGGCATGTAGGTGGTGCCCTTGACGTCCATGCTGAGGACGGTGGGCGTGGCGGTGGGCTGCTGGATGAGCAGGTCGGTGCCCACGCTGAAGCCCTTCGTGCCGAGGCCCGCCACTTCGGCGTAGACGGTGCCGCCGCTGAAGGTGAGGGCGCTGTCGGTCTTGAGTCCCTTCACGTCGTCGGCCGACACATACATTTTCAGTTCGCCGCCGTTGAGGAAGGCCTGGCCGTTGAATTCGTCGAGCGGGTCTTTCGTCACCGACACGTCGATGCAGTCGCCCTGCGTGCCGCTCACTTCCACCGTGCCGCCGTCCATCTGGAAGTACTGCTCGATGTGGAAGCCGTCGCTGGCGGCTTCGCTCACACAGATAAAGCCAAGGCCGGCCTTCAGCTGCGTGTATTCGTCCGAAGCGTAGGCGTGTTTCGTGCGGCCCGCGAGGTAGAGGTTGCCCGCGCCGCTGAATTCGGCGTGGCCGTTGATGAAGAAGCAGGCCTTCTGCGGTCCGCCCGCTGCATCGGCAAGGGAGTTGCTCGTGCCTTCGGTGAGCACCACTTTGATGCGCTTGCCGTTTTCGATGCACACGGCTGCGCTGTCGGGGTTGGTGAGTTCGAGGCTGTTGAACACGAGGGTGCTCTTGTATTCGCCGTCCATCCAGAACGAGCCCGCCCGCGATGAGCCGCTGAGCGTGTAGGTGACTTCTTCAGCCAGGGAGGGGTCGGCCAGGACGGCAACGTGGGCGCCGCGCACGGTGACCTGGAGTTTTGCGGCCACGTCGGCCGAAACGCTGACGGCGGCTTCGTCGTTACTGTAGCTGACGCTGAGCGTGGCGGGCTTCACTTCGCTGCGGTCGAAGAGGATTTCGCTCACTGAGGCCGTCGAGAAGGTGAGGCCGTTCACGGTGAACTGTTCGCCGCCGGGCGCGAAGAGGATGTCGCTGGCCGTGGCGGCGGGCACGAGGGTCGTGACGGCACCTTGCACCACTTTCATCGTTTGGGCAAAAGCCGTGGCGCAGCCCAGCAGGGCTGCGGCGAGGAGAAGAATGCGTTTCATCGTGCCAACACTTTAAAGGTTCGACCATTTACGCGCACGAGGTAGGCCCCGTTGCCAAGGCCCTGCTGGGGGGCACGGCGGCCGTCGAGCGTGTACACTTGGATTTCGCTGCCCGCGGGGGCGTTTGTCACGAGGCGTCCGCCGCGGATTTGCACGCGGAGGCCGTCAGCGTCAGCCGCGGCGAGGCTCTCGATGGCCGTGGGCGTGGTGGCGAAGAACATGCAGGCCATGTCGGCGAGGGCCACCTGGGCTTCTTCCTTGCCGTTGCGGGCGAGGAGCTTGCCGTCGGAGAAGGTGATGCGCAGGCCGTCCACGCTGAGGCTCTTTTCCGTGCCGTCGGCGGTGCGGAGCGTGAGGTAATCGTAGGATTGGGCGAAGCTGCAAAGCGAGAGGCCCAGGAAGAGGAAGAATAAGTAGAACTTTTTCATCGTATCCGAGTTTTTGTGGGTGAGATGGCAGTTTGTTTTGTGCAATATTATATAAGGTGTAGCTCCGTAGGCTTTCGCGTGTCGTTGGCAGGCGTTTGGCTGGCCGTGAGCGGGGCGTTTGAGGAGCCGGATTAGGTACTCCGCAAGTTGTAAGTAAGCGTTCAAGGAGCAGGCCCGAAGGGCTGGCCTTCAGCTCATAGCCCAGGGTGAAGCCCTGGGGGCTGCGGGCCAATCAAGGGAGCCCTGTAAGGGCGATAGCTTTATGCGGACAAATAGGGATGCCGCCCTTACAGGGCTCATCGGGAGAACATCGCGTAACCCAGGGCTTCACCCTGGGCTATGGGCTAAAGGTCGGGCTTTCAGCCCTTGCATTGAACGCAGGCTGTGCGGACGTGTCGGGCGTGCTTATAACCTCATAGCCAGAAGCCTTATGACCTGTTGTCCGCTTAGAACTTGAACTTGTAGCTCAGCGCGATGGCGTGGTTGTTGGAGCGGGCATCGTCGTCGGCCCCGTTGTCGTAGACGTAGGCGATGTCGAGGCGGTGCTGCTTCGTCACTTTCCATTCCGCGCCCACGGTGAGCCGCTTCTTGTCGAGGTCGAAGCTGTCGCCGAGGTCGTTGCTCAGTTCATACGAGGCGTAGGGCGTCCAGGCGCAGTGGCGGATGTTGTATTCCACGCTCAGGCGCGAACGGAGGTAGTGGCGGTTCTTGGCGCGCTTCTCCTTTTCCTCCTGTTCAAACTTGGCGAAGGTCTGTCCCGCATACTCGTAGCGGTCGCCCGTCCATCCCCCGAGCTGTGCCTCGGGGATGAGTTTGCGGTACTTGTCGCGGAGCGTGGTGCCCGAGAGCGAGTGGGTGAACTGGTAGCGTTCGCGCAGGCCGATGGTGAAGCGGCCCAGGGGGAGCTTGCCCGTGACGTCGAAGGTCGCGCGGTGCTTGTTGCGCCAGAAGCCGTGGTCCACGTTGTAGCCGTTGAAGTCCGTGGTGGGCTGTCCGTCGTCGTCCTTCTTGTAGTCCGTTTCTGCTTCCGTGAAACTGTAGTCGTGGAGGAACACGTAGCCCGCGCTCAGCGAGAGGAAACGGAAGGGCTTGTACGTGGCGCCCGCGCTGACGGCCCAGCGCACGGGTTGGCTCCAGTCGTCCTCGAGGCGGAACTCGAGGCGCGCGTCTACGGAAAATTTCTTGCTCAGTTCCTTCTGTACGGTCGCCTCGGTCCAGAGGCTGAAGTCGTCCTGCGCCCAGGCGGAGCAGGCGGGGAGGGCCAGCAGGGCCACGGTGAGGAGGGAGAGTCTGTTCATAGATAAAGGAATAAAGAAATGGCGCTTTCCCGCAAAGCCCAAATCCCAAGCGAGCGGGCTCGTTTGGGCTGGGCGGGAAGGCAAGATGATACAAAGGGAGGCCAGGGTGCGCGGCTTAGTTCTGCGGCACCTTGAACATGCGGTCTACCGACTTGATGCGCTTGTCGGGGTCGTTGTAGAACACGCGCAGCATGGTCATGTCCGTGAGGAAGTCCACGGCACCCACCTCGATGCGGTTGATGTCCAGGCCGAGGCGCTGTTCGAGGTCGGCTTTGAGCTCGTCGTAGCGCTCGGGCTTGATGAGGTCGATGTTGTCGTACTTCACATACTTGCAGCCTTCGCTGCTCTTCGTGAGGAAGCCCTCGCACATCCACACGCAGACAATAAGGATGGCGTTGATGAGAAGTTGCTCGGTGAGCGTGATGCCGTCGCTCTTGCCGTTGAGCACGCTGAGTGCCACGAGGAAGAAGAGGTACGTCATTTCGCGGATGGGCACGCTCTCCGTGCGGTAGCGGATGATGCCGAAGATGGCGAAGAGTCCGAGGGCGGCGCCGATGCCCATGTCGGCCGAACCGCCGAGCAGGAGGGCGATGAGCATGAAGATGCTCAAGCTCAGCAGGATGAAGGTGAAGTAGTAGTCGCGGCGGTGGCCCTTCGGATAGTAGAAGTAGTGGACCACACACCAGGTGGCTATCGTGTTGATAATCAGGCTTACGATGAGGTGGCCCATCATGGAGGAAATCTGGAAGTTCTCAGGGTCGAAAAGCTGGGAGAAAAAGCTGTTCATAGGTAAGAGATAGAAAGGTTTTATGGTTATGCTGTAGGTTTATGGTCGGATGGAGGCGGCGCAGTGCCTGCGCGGCAGCGCGCAAGGGGCGGCGGGGTCAGACGACAGACTGCGGGAGGGGCTTGTGGGCCACTTTCCGGATGCGGATGAGGCGTTTCTTGAAGCGGTTCACGCGGAGTGTGTCGTCCGTCACGCAGGCCCCGATGCAGTATTTGCTGAAGCCCGAGGGTTTGATGCGGAGCTGGCGCAGGAGGGGGAGGATGGGCGAATGGACACGGCCGTCCCGCTTGAGTTCGATGACCACGATGTGGTCCATGGCCGCCTCGCGTCCTGTCTTCAGGTTGCGGAAGCGGATGTCGAAGTCGATGGTGAGGCGCTCGGTCTTGGCGCGGTTCACGAGGGTGATGCGGTAGAAGTGGTTGGCCACGGTCGGGCGAAGCTGCGAGAAGTCGAAACCCGTCTTCTCCTGGAGGAAGTCCTGGCCGGCCTGTTCGTCCACGACGGCATCGAGCGAGGGCACGGTCACGCGGCTCTTGAAAGTTTTCCCGTGGTTGTCCTTGCGTTTCACTTCGAGGAACGACTGTCCCGACCCTACGTAGGTGCGCACCCTCACCTTGCGGCGGGGGCGGTGGCCCGCCTGGTGGAAGTGGAAGAAAGCATCGCTTTCATCGTCCCAGTAGGTGGTGGCGTACGGACTGATGCGTCGGCCGTCGATTTCCTGTGCGAAGTAGTCGTCTCTCGTGAGCCGGAGCAGCTGGGCGAGGGTCTCGATGTTGGTCAGGTACTTCTGGTCAGTGCGTTTCATGAGCCTGATGTCCTTCATCTCAGCCAGCGTGATGGGCGGCATGGCCTGGAGTAGGGCTTCGAGGCGTTGGTGGGTATTTTCCATGAGTAAGAAATATTTAAGGCAGGAAAAAGTCCCTTGTCGCGGCAAATGTAGTCCTTATATTTGAAAGTGTCCGAACCGTTCGTTACATTTTTGTAACAAATGCCCGAAAAAAAGTGTCTACGGCTATTTGCAGTGGAGCCGTGAGGCGGATTTATTCGAAGTAGAAAGTGAGTACCACCATGCTCACCGTGGCGCGGTCTACGCTCTCCGTGAAGATGCGTTGCGAGGGGTCGATGAGGTCGGGACGGTTCTTTTTCAGCACATTGCCCAGGCCAAAGCAGAACTTCAGTTCGGGGATGAGCTTGAAGAAGGGCATGTAGAAGTCGCAGCCCATACCGATTTCGGCCATCAGCGTGAAGGGCTTGAATTTCAGTTTGCTCTGTTCGTTGCCGCTGAGGTCGTAGTAGGGCGCGAGGCCCGCCACGACGTAGGGCCGGTAGTTGTTGAAGCGCGGCGCGGCCACCTTCAGGTCGATGGGCATCCCGACGTAGCACGACTTGAGGTCCTGGTATTCCTGCTTGCCCGTGGTCTGCTCCTTGAAGGTAAAGTGCTTGGAGCCGAAGTGGAGCGAGGGCACGGCGCGCAGGCTGAGGGTGCGGCTGAGTTTCCACTCGCCGAGTACGCCCACCGAGAAGCCGAGGCTCATCTGGTCGGTCTGTGCGAGCCACTGCGCGCCCGTGCCGGGGTCGATGTAGCCGTTGTTCTCGAGTTGTGCGGTCTCGTCGTGAATGCCCACGAAGAAGCCGTAGTGGAAACGGCGTTCGTCGATGAAGGGCTTGTTCTGCACCTTGCGCTGCTGGGCAAAGGCCAGCGTGGGACACAAGGCAAGGGCTATGAGGAGGATGCGGAGCAAAGAAATCATGTTTTGGGAGTATATTTATAAGGTAACGGCTTTTTCCGTACT
This sequence comes from uncultured Bacteroidales bacterium, assembly GCA_946055515.1. GTDB lineage: Bacteria > Bacteroidota > Bacteroidia > Bacteroidales > Bacteroidaceae > Alloprevotella. The sequence goes on along the minus strand of CAMGGA010000070.1, from coordinate 633 downwards.
TTATTGTATTTCGCGGTTTGTGGTTTTTATTTTCGGGGGGCGGGGAGGGGTGCGGCAAAGCCTGGGATTGAAATTTCAAAGCCTGGGATTGAAATTTCAAAGCCTGGGATTGAAATTTCAAAGGCTGGGATTGAAAATCCAAAGGCTGGGATTGAAAATCCAATACCTGCGATTGATTTTCCGTAAGGAGCAATGAAAATAAAAATTGCCTTTTTCTTTCTTTTTCCGCTCGCCTTGCACTACCTTTGTCTTACGAAGGTAGGCTGCGGCTCGGGCAAATGAAATAAAAATGGCTTTTTCTTTCTTTTTCCGCTCGCCTTGCACTACCTTTGCCACCGCTTCGTATTTCCCGGCGCGTTTTTTAGTGGCTGCGGAACCCGCGAAGACAAGGACAATCACTCATTAACAATTCAAAATCTACTGTTATGGCTTACGTAATTAGCGACGATTGCATTGCTTGCGGCACTTGCATCGACGAATGCCCCTCTGGCGCAATTTCAGAAGGCGAAAAGTATTCTATCGACCCCAGCGTATGTGTTGATTGCGGCACTTGCGCAGATGTTTGCCCCTCCGGCGCTATCGCTCCCGGCGAATAATCGGTCGCAGAACAAAGAGCTTGACTCACAAACTGCC
>CAMGGA010000069.1 GCA_946055515.1 uncultured Bacteroidales bacterium | reverse complement strand
GGGGGCGCGATTGGAAATCCTTCGGGGCGCGCGTTGAAGGATTTGTGTGCGATTGGATTGTATGCGTGTGTCATGCGTTCAACGTGCGCCCCGAAGGGGCAACAAGCTCCCAGCCCAGGGCAAGCGAGCGAAGCGATGCGACACCCTGGGTTAGGTGGAGGCGCAAACGATGCGCCCCCGGAGGGGGCAAAAGCAGTGACAGGGGGGATGTTGGTTGGGGGGTGTTGCCGGGAGTGGCGGGGGTACGCCGGGTGGCGGGGTTAATGCCCGCGATTGGCGTAATGAATCCTTTCTGTCGTTGCTTTTGCCCCCTTCGGGGGCGTATCGGAAATCCTTCTGCCTAACCCAGGGTGCCGCTCGCTGCGCTCGCTTGCCCTGGGCTGGGAGCTTGTTGCCCCTTCGGGGCGCGCGTTGAACGCTTGCCACACGCGTGGGCATCCTTCGGGGCGTGCGTTGAACGCATGACACACTCGTGGCAATCCTTCGGGGCGTGCGTTGAACGCATGACACACGCGTGGAAATTCTTCGGGGCGTGCGTTGAACGCATGACACACGCATGGCAATCCTTCGGGTCGCGCGTTGAACGCTGGGGGCGCGATTGGAAACCCTTCGGGGCGCGCGTTGAAGGATTTGTGTGCGATTGGATTGTATGCGTGTGTCATGCGTTCAACGCGCGCCCCGAAGGGGCAACAAGCTCCCAGCCCAGGGCAAGCGAGCGAAGCGATGCGACACCCTGGGTTAGGTGGAGGCGCAAACGATGCGCCCCCGGAGGGGGCAAAAGCAGTGACAGGGGGGATGTTGGTTGAGGGTTGTCGCCGGGAGTGGCGGTGTTTACGCCGGGTGGCGGGGTTATGCCCGTGATTGGCGGGATTATGCCCGTGATTGGCGGGGGTAATGCCCGCGATTGGCGAGGGTAATGCCCGTGATTGGCGTAATGAATCCTTTCTGTCGTTGCTTTTGCCCCCTTCGGGGGCGTATTTGAACGCGTCGCGCGTAACCCAGGGTGTCGCTCGCTGCGCTCGCTTGCCCTGGGCTGGGAGCTTGTTGCCCCTTCGGGGCGTGCGTTGAACGCATGACACACGCGTGAATTTGCTTCGGGTGGGTGTTTGAACGATTGACGTGCGTTTGTGTTTCCTTCGGGGCGCACGTTGAACGCTCGTCACACGCGTGAATTTCCTTCGGGGCGTGCGTTGAACGCTTGCCACACGCGTGGATTTCCTTCGGGTGGGTGTTTGAACGATTGACGTGCGTTTGTGTTTCCTTCGGGGCGCGCGTTGAACGCTCGTCACACGCGTGAATTTGCTTCGGGGCGTGCGTTTTCGCCTATCGGATAAACAGGAGTTCGCGGTACTTCGGGAGCGTCCACATTTCGTCCTCCACGATGAGCTCGAGCTTGTCGATGTGGTAGCGGATGGCTTCGAAGTAGGGCGCGATTTCGTCGTGGTAGGCGATGGCGAGTTCGCGGATGTCCTCGATGCGGTTCACCACCTTGCGTTTCTCGACCATTTCCTCCACGTTCTCGGCGATGAAGTTCGTGTGGCGGTTGATTTTCTCGATGAGGTCGATATTGTACGCCGTCAGTTCCTTCACCTTTTCGGGGTCGGCGAAGGCCTGTTGGATCTTGTGCACGTTGTCCACCAGTTCGCTCTGGTATTTTGTGGCCACGGGGATGATGTGGTTCATACAGAGGTCGCCCAGCACGCGGGCCTCGATCTGGATCTTCTTCTGATACGTTTCCCACTTGATTTCGTTGCGGGCTTCGAGTTCGTGGCGGTTCATCACGTTCAGGTCCTCGAACATCTTGACGGACGCCTCGTCGAGGTAGCGGTCGAAGATGAGCGGGCAGGACGTTTCGCAGTCCAGGCCGCGGCGCTGCGCCTCCTCCTTCCACTCGTCGCTGTATCCGTTGCCGTCGAAGTGGATGGGCTTGCACGTCTTGATGTCCTCGCGGACCACGTCGAGGATGGCGCCGATCTTGCCCTCGCCGCCGGCGATGCGTTCGTCCACGCGGCGCTTGAAGTCAGTGAGCGCTTCGGCCACGGCCGTGTTCAGGGCAATCATGGCCGAGGCACAGTTGGCGATGGAGCCGACGGCGCGGAACTCGAAGCGGTTGCCCGTGAAGGCAAAGGGCGAGGTACGGTTGCGGTCCGTGTTGTCGACCATGAGTTCGGGAATCTGGGGCACGTCGAGCTTCACGCCGTGCTTGCCCTCCATGAGGAAGCGTTCTTCAGTCGTAGAGTTTTCCACCTTCTCGAGGAGTTCGCTCACCTGCTTGCCGAGGAAGCTCGAGATGATGGCGGGGGGAGCTTCGTTGGCGCCGAGGCGGTGAGCGTTGGTCGCGCTCATGATGGACGCCTTCAGGAGTCCGTTGTGGCGGTGTACGGCCATGAGCGTCTCGACGATGAAGACGATGAAGCGGAGGTTGTCCTCGGGCGTCTTGCCCGGACCGTGGAGCAGCACGCCCGTGTTTGTGGTGAGGCTCCAGTTGTTGTGCTTGCCCGAACCGTTGATGCCGGCGAAGGGCTTCTCGTGGAGCAGACAGCGGAAGCCGTGTTTGCGGGCCACCTTGCGCATGAGCGACATGAGGAGCATGTTGTGGTCCACGGCGAGGTTGCATTCCTCGAAGATCGGGGCGAGTTCAAACTGGTTCGGTGCCACCTCGTTGTGTCGCGTCTTGCAGGGGATGCCGAGTTCGAGGGCCTGGATTTCCAGGTCGCGCATGAATTCCGCCACGCGCTCGGGGATGGCGCCGAAATAGTGGTCGTCCATCTGCTGGTTCTTGGCCGAGTCGTGTCCCATCAGCGTGCGTCCCGTCAGGAGCAGGTCGGGGCGTGCGGCATAGAGCCCTTCGTCGACGAGGAAGTATTCCTGTTCCCAGCCCAGGTTGGCCGTGACGCGCGTCACGTTCGGGTCGAAGAGCTGGCACACCGCGGTAGCCGCCTTGTCCACGGCCGCGAGCGCCTTCTTGAGGGGTGCCTTGTAGTCGAGCGCCTCGCCCGTGTAGCTCACGAAGATGGTGGGAATCATCAGCGTGTCGCCGATGATGAATACGGGCGAAGAGGGATCCCAGGCCGAGTAGCCGCGGGCCTCGAAGGTAGAGCGGATGCCGCCGTTGGGGAAGGAAGAGGCGTCGGGCTCCTGCTGCACGAGTTCCTTGCCCGAGAAGTTTTCCACCATGCCCCCCTTGAAGTCATGTTCGACGAAGGCATCGTGCTTTTCCGCCGTGCCTTCCGTGAGCGGCTGGAACCAGTGGGTACAGTGGGTCACCCCCATTTCCAGGGCCCACTGCTTCATGCCCTTGGCCACCTCGTTGGCCACGGAGAGGGGCAGTACGCCGCCCTTCTCGATGACCTCGCGCAGCTGTTGGTAGGTCGAGAGCGGAAGGTACTTGAACATCTTCTCCTGGTTGAAGACATATTTGCCGAAGTAGTCCGAGGGGCGCTGCGAGGGCTGCTCCACGTAGATGGGATGCTTCTTGAAGGCTTCTTCAACGACTTTGAAACGTAAATTGCTCATGGGGTAGGAAAATTTATGGTTTTGTTTGTAGATTTATTTTTGGGAAAATGATTTTCATGCAAGGCGTTTCGCGCGTGTAACCGGGCGATTGTCCTCGCGTGTCGGGCGTTCAACGGGGAGGCCCGGGCGATTGTCCTCGCGGGTCGGGCGTTCAACGGGGAGGCCCGAAGGGCTGACCTTCAGCTCATAGCCCAGGGTGAAGCCCTGGGTCACCGTGGGCCAATGGAAGGAGCCCTGTAAGGGCGGCATCCTTATCCGTGCGCATAGAGCTGTCGCCCTTACAGGGCTCATTTTATTAGCCATGCGCTACCCAGGGCTTCACCCTGGGCTATGGGCTAAAGGTCGGGCTTTCAGCCCTCTGCGTTGAACGCACGATACCCGTCCATAACCCTTGGGCCCTCTGCGTTGAACGCACGATACCCGTCCATAACCCTTGGGCCCTCTGCCTTGAACGCACGACACCCGCCTAAGTGCTTTCAGCCCTCTGCCTTGAACGCATGACACCCGTCCGTGGCCAAGGTGCGGATTAGAGCTCCAGGCGCGTGAGGCGCTGCATGGCCTCCTGGCAGTCCTCGCGGCGACCGAAGGCCGTGAGGCGGATGAAACCCTCGCCGGCAGGACCGAAGCCCACGCCCGGCGTACACACCAGGTGGAGGCGGCGGAGGAGCAGGTCGAAGAAGTCCCAGCTGCCGTAGCCCTCGGGTGTCTTCACCCACAGGTAGGGGGCGTCCACGCCGCCGTAGACCGTGAGGCCCGCCTTGGAGAGCGCATCGCGCATGAGGGCCGCGTTCGTCATGTAGTAGCGGATGGTTTCCTTCACCTGGGCGCGTCCCTCGGGCGAGTAGATGGCCTCAGCCGCGCGCTGCACGATGTAGGCCGTGCCGTTGAACTTCGTGCATTGGCGGCGGTGCCAGAGCTGGTTCAGTTCCACCGGTTCGCCGGCAGCCGTGCGGAGCTTCAGGGCGTGGGGCACCACGGTGTAGCCGCAGCGCAGCCCCGTGAAACCCGCCGTCTTGGAAAACGAACGGAACTCCACCGCACAGCGTTCCGCCCCCTCGATTTCGTAGATCGAGTGCGGCACGTCCGGCGTGGAGATATACGCCTCGTAAGCCGCGTCGAAGAGCAGCAGAGAGCCGTTGGCGAGGGCATAGTCCACCCACTTCTTCAGTTCAGCGTGCGAGAGCGTCGTACCCGTCGGGTTGTTCGGGTAGCAGAGGTAGATGAGGTCAGCGGGCCGTGCGGGCAGTTCGGGCACGAAGCCGTTCGCCTCGTTGCAGGGGCAGTACGTCACGCGGCTCCACGCCCCGTCGGCGAAGTCGCCCGCGCGTCCGCCCATCACGTTCGAGTCGATGTAGACGGGATAGATGGGGTCCGTGACGCAGAGCGTGTTGTCCGTCCCGAGGATATCGCCGAAGTTGCCCGTGTCGCTCTTTGCGCCGTCGTTGACGAAGATTTCGTCTGGCTGGAGGTTCACGCCGCGCGGTGCGAAGTCGTGTTTCACGATGGCCTCGCGCAGGAAGTCGTAGCCCTGTTCCGGTCCGTAGCCGCGGAAGGTGGCGGCGCTGGCCATCTCGTCGGTGGCGCGGTGCAGGGCGTCGATTACGGCCGGCGGGAGCGGCCGGGTCACGTCGCCGATGCCCAGTCGGATGAGCGGTGCGTCGGGGTTGTCGGCCTTGAATTGGGCCACTTTCTGTGCAATGTCCGCAAAGAGGTAATTCTTTTGGAGCTTCAGGAAATTTTCGTTGATGGTAGCCATAATTCGGGAGGGTATCCTGAGACGCCTGCAAAGATAGTGCAAGGTGAGAGCAAAGACAAAAGAAAAGCCGAAGGATTTGCTTTTGCTTTGCCGAGCCGCAGCCTATCTTATTCAAAGATAGTGCAAACCGAATGCAATGGCAAAAGGAAAGCCGAAGGATTTCCTTCTGCATTGCTGAGGTGCAGCCTATGTTATCCAAAGATAGTGCAAGGTGAGAGCAAAGACAAAAGAAAAGCCGAAGGATTTGCTTTTGCTTTGCCGAGCCGCAGCCTATCTTATCCAGAGATAGCGGAAGACGTCCAAAGAAAGCCGTTTTGCAAGTTTAGAAGTTTATTTTTTATGGAGAATGAGAGGAAGCCGCGCGGTGCGAAGCCAAACGCACCGCACGGTCCGCTGCCATCCAAAACCAAAAGCAGCCCACCCCGGAGGGCAGACTGCAAAGGCATATTTATGGAATGTTTAGGGAAATAGTGCCGTCGAACACATGGGTGGCAGGACCCGTCATCATCACGCGGCCGTCCGCCGTGCGCCAGTCAATGGAAAGCGTGCCGCCGTCCATGGCAATGCGGCTTCTGCGCGGGGCGCGGTGCGTGAGGGCGGCAGCCACGGCCGTGGCACAGGCCCCCGTGCCGCAGGCCATCGTGATGCCCGAGCCGCGTTCCCACACCCGCATGCGGATTGTGCCGTCGGGGCGCACGGAGGCAAACTCGATGTTGCAGCGTTCGGGAAAAGCTTCGGCAAACTCCAGCGTGGGACCTACGGCGGCCACGTCGAGCGCTTCCACGTCGTCCACAAACACCACGAAGTGCGGGTTGCCCATCGACACGAACGTCCCCGTCCAGAGGAATCCGTCCGTGGCGCGGACTTCGCCCTCGAGGAGCGAGCCGTCGGGCGTGGCGAGCTGCGAGGGGGCGGCGAGGCAGGGCTGCCCCATGTCCACCGTCACTTCCTCCACGAGCCCGTCGTCGCCGACCTTCAGGCGGAGCACCTTCACGCCCGAGAGCGTGGCGAGGCGCACCTCCGTCTGCGAGGTCAGGCCCTTGTCGTAGAGATACTTGCCGATGCACCGCGAGGCGTTGCCGCACATGCGGGCCTCAGAACCGTCGTTGTTGAAAATGCGCATGCCGAAGTCGGCCTCGTCCGAGGGCGTGATCAGCACCAGGCCGTCGCCGCCGATACCCGTGTGGCGGTCGCTCCAGAGCTTGGCCCAGTGTTCGGGTTGGGGGAGGTCTTGCGTGAGCGTCTCCACGTAGATGTAGTCGTTGCCCGCGCCGTGCATTTTGGTGAACGCTATCGTTTTCAGCATAGTCTGTCTGTTCTTCCGCGCCCGAAGGCGGCGGTTGGGTTGTTTCTGGCGGCAAAGGTATAACAAAAGTTCAAGGAAACAAGTGTTTTCGGGACAAATATTTTATTTTTCGTGCAAATAATGTCTTTTTGGCCGTATATGGGTGAATAAGTTTACTCGTTTCCTTTCTTGCGGCGGGCCTCGGGCGGGGGCGGGACGGGGCGGGGGGGCCAGAAGGCGGGGGCGGTTTTCCGAAAGGCGGAGTCGGATTTCCGAAAGGCGGGAGCGGTTTTCCGAAAGGCGGGAGCGGATTTCCAGAAGGCGGGGGCGGTTTTCCGAAAGGCGGGAGCGGATTTCCGGAAGGCGGGGGCGGTTTTCCGGAAGGCGGGAGCGGATTTCCGGAAGGCGGGAGCGGATTTCCGGAAGGCGGGTTTCGCGGGGGAGGGGCACCGAAGGGAGTTTGCGCGTGTGTCATGCGTTTAACGCACGCCCCGAAGGAAAACCACCCGTGTGTCAAGCGTTCAACGCGCGCCCCGAAGGAAAACCACCCGTGTGTCAAGCGTTCAACGCGCGCCCCGAAGGGGCAACGAGCTCCCAGCCCAGGGCAAGCGAGCGAAGCGACGCGACACCCTGGGTTAGGCAGAGGCGATAACGATACGCCCCCGGAGGGGGCAAAAGCAATGATAGAGGCGGAATTTCGGGCGATGGCGGCGTTAAATGCGGGGGACGGAGGCGGGGATGCGGGGGAAGGCGGCGGGGATGCGGGGGACGGCGGCGGGGATGCGGGGGACGGCGGCGGAAAATTATGCCGACAAATCCCTCCTGTCGCTGCTTTTGCCCCCTCCGGGGGCGTATCGGAAACCCTTCTGCCTAACCCAGGGTGTCGTTCGCTACGCTCACTTGCCCTGGGCTGGGAGCTCGTTGCCCCTTCGGGGCGCGCGTTGAACGCTTGGTGCTTTGCGGCTGTTGTTTTCCCGAAAAAGGGGCGGTGGGGGCGGGACGAACGGATTATTGGCTTAAATTTGCGCGGACCGAAATATACTGAAGGCTATGAAAGTGCGCATTTTGTTTTTTCTTCTGCTTTGCCTCTCGGTGCGCTTGGGCGTGCGGGGGCAGCGGCCGTGCCTGTTGCCGATGCCGCGGAGTGTGGAATGGGGGCGGGGGACGTTCCGGACGGACCGGCCTTTTGCCGTGGTGAACGGGGCGGGGCGCGAGGGCGAACCCCTGCTGCGCTTCTTCGCGGGCGACGCCGTGCGCGAGGGGGCGGCGCGGCGCGTGGAAATCTACCGGCGCGAGGTGGGCCCTTCGCCCGAAGCCTACCGCCTCGACATTGGGCCCGACACCCTGCGCGTGTATGCCGCGGGACGCTTGGGGCTGCTGCGGGCGGCCCAGACCCTGGCACAGCTCCGCGGGCGAAAGGGGCTGGCCTGCGTGCGCGTGGACGATGCGCCCGAGATGGCCTGGCGCGGACTGATGATCGACGTGTCGCGCCACTTCTTTCCCCTCACATTCCTCGAAAGGCAAATCGACCTGATGGCGCGCTGCAAGCTCAACCGCCTCCAGCTCCACCTCACCGACGCGGCGGGCTGGCGCATGGAAATCAAGCGCTATCCGCTCCTCACGCAGGTAGGGGCGTGGCGCACGGAGGCGAGCTGGAAGACGTGGTGGAACGAGGGCGGACGCCGCTATGCCTCGCCGCGCACGCCGGGGGCCTACGGGGGATATTACACGCAGGAAGAGCTGCGCCGCCTCGTGGCCTACGCCGAAGCGCGCGGGGTGACGGTCGTGCCGGAAATTGAGATGCCCGCCCACTCCGAGGAGGTGCTCACGGCCTATCCCGAACTGTCCTGCACCCACGAGCCTTACCGCCAGGCGGACTTCTGTCCGGGCAACGAGGAGACCTTCGTGTTTCTGGAAAACGTGCTCCGCGAGGTGATGGAGGTGTTTCCCTCGGTCTACATCCACCTCGGGGGCGACGAGGCGGGCAAGGCGTCGTGGCGGGAGTGTCCGCTCTGCCGCGCCAAGGCCCAGGAGCTGGGACTGGACTCGACCGACGGCTTGCAGGACTACCTCATGGCGCGCATGGGCGGCTACCTCGCACAGCACGGCCGCCAGATGGCGGGCTGGGACGAGGCGGCCTCGACGCAGCTCCCCGCGGGGGCGGTGATCACCGTGTGGCGCGGGCGCGACGAGGCGGCACGGGCCGTAGGGGCGGGACAGCAGGTGGTGCTCTGCCCGGGGTCGCACTGCTATCTGGACTTCTATCAGGACGCGCCGCCCTCGCAGCCCGAAGCCATCGGGGGCTTCACGCCGGCGAGCAAGGTCTACGCCTTCGACCCCGCGGGCTTCCTGCCCGACTCGCTCGCCCACGGCCTGCTGGGCGTGCAGGGCAACCTCTGGACGGAGTATGTGGCCACGCCCTCGCACGCCGAATATATGCTCTACCCGAGGGCCTGGGCCTTGGCGGAGGTGGGGTGGACGGGACGCCGCCGCGGGACGTGGACGGACTTCCGCCGCCGGGCGGTGGACTATGCGCGGCAGCTCCGGCGGGAGGTGGAGCTCGAAGCCTTTGACCTGCGCGGCGAACGGGGCGAACGGCCCGAGGCGCTCCATGCCGTGGAGCACCTCGGGCGCGGGGCGGCGGTGACATACGCCCTGCCCTACCATCCGCGCTACGCGGCGGCGGGCGACGCGGCGCTTACCGACGGGCTGCGGGGCGGGTGGTCGCACGGCGACGGCCGCTGGCAGGGGTTCATCCGCGGGCGGCGGCTCGACGTGACGCTCGACCTCGGGCGCGTGGTGGAGGTGCGGAGCGTGGCGTGCGACTTCCTGCAGTCGGTAGGCGCGGAAATCTATTTTCCCTCGTCGTTCCGCGTGTCGTTGTCGGCAGACGGCGAGACGTTTACCGAAGTCCACAACGCCCCTTTCCTTCCCCACTCCGACCCGCGTCCCGCCGTGCGCACGGAGCAGTGGAAGTCGCGTCCCCGCCGTGCCCGCTACGTGCGCGTGGAGGCCACGCCCGACGCCCGCGGCGGCTGGGTGTTTGCCGACGAGGTGGTGGTGAGGTGACTGTTTCAGGGTTATGAGAAAAGGGTCGCTTCGCTCCCTTGGGTTATGAGGTTATAAAGTTACTCTTTAAAAGCTTTTCCAAGAAGGAAAATGCGTTTGGAAGTAACAATATCATCTCACAACCTCAGGAAGCGAAGCGACCCTTGTCTTATCGCCTTCTTTCTTCAAATAATTCGGAGAAAGAAAATCATTTCAGCTTCTCCACAAAATAATCGCTGATGGTGCGGAAGAGGTGGAGGCGGGTTTGTCCGCCGTTGATGAAGTGGTTGCGGTTCGTGTAGACCTGCTGGCGGAAGAGTT
>CAMGGA010000068.1 GCA_946055515.1 uncultured Bacteroidales bacterium | reverse complement strand
CACCATGCCCGGCACCACGAAGCGCGTGAGGTTGAGCAGTCCCTTGATGTTCGTGTCGATCATTTCGTCCCAGTCGTCGAACGAGCCTTCGTAGGCGGGTTCCAGTCCGCGCGCCAGTCCCGCGTTGTTCACGAGCACGTCGATTTCGCGCCATTCCTCGGGCAGGTTCTCGATGGCTTCGCGTGTGGCTTCGCGGTCGCGCACGTCGAAGGCGAGGGCCAGCACGCGCGTGCCCTGGGCTTCAAGTTCTGCCTGCAGCTTCGCGAGCAGTTCGCCGCGGCGGGCTGTGATGATGAGGTCATATCCGCCTTGTGCAAAGCGGCGGGCGCAACCTTCGCCGATGCCGCTGGTCGTTCCCGTGATGAGTGCAATTTTCTTCTTCATGATTGGAGGTTTTTGTCGCTGCAAAGGTAAGGCAAGGTGCGGGCAATGCAAAGCCGATTTCCCCCTTTTTGATTTTTAAATATAGCGAAGGATTTTTTGTGTCGGCCCGCGTGGTGGCAACTCCTGCTTTTGATATTTCAATGCCGCCGATTGATTTTCTTCTCGCAGGGTTTGTTGGCCCGAAGCCTGGAGTTGTGAAGGCTGTTGCGTGAAGGCTTCACTGTCTCCAATACGCGCGCGCGTATATACGCGATTTTATTGTGTGATTTTTGCTTCACAGCTTCACCGGCAGTGCGTAAGGCTATGGAAATCAGGGCGAAAGGGTGTGAAGGATCCGTGCGTGAAGCTTCACGTGCCTGGGCGCCTGGCGCAAATATGCGCAAGAAAACCGGTGAAGGCTTTTAAGTTTTACCTTCACACTGTTTTCTGATGAAAATCAACGAAAAACAGCCCTTGTGTGAAGCTGTGAAGCGTTTTTTCGCCCTTTGAATTACGTATAGTAAACGTGCAAAATGTCGGATTTTTCAAGAAAAATAGGAGCTGCGGTGTCCCACCGCAGTAACGCAACGCAAAACGAAAAACCTTCGGTTTGCACTATCTTTCCTCTAAAGAAAAATCTCTTTCTTTATCTTGCCGGTGTAGAATCTCGCGGATTTTATATACATTTGCCCCCTCTAAACATTGCAACATGGGAATACTCTATCTGGTGCCCACCCCCGTGGGTAATCTCGAGGACATTACGCTGCGCGCCTTGCGCATACTGAAAGAAGTGGACCTCGTGCTCGCGGAAGATACCCGCACCTCGGGGATGCTCCTGAAGCATTTCGACATTCAAAACCGACTGATGTCGCACCATAAGTTCAACGAGCATCAGACCGCCGACGCCTTCGCCGCACGTATGGAGGCGGGCGAAAACATGGCGCTCGTTTCGGATGCAGGCACACCGGGTATTTCTGACCCCGGCTTCATGCTGGTGAGGGCCTGTGTGGCACGCGGGGTGACGGTGCAGTGCCTGCCCGGACCCACCGCCTTCGTGCCCGCGCTCGTGGCCTCGGGACTCCCCTGCGAACGCTTCGCCTTCGAGGGCTTCCTGCCCCAAAAGAAAGGACGGGCCTCGCGCATCGAAGCGCTCCGCACGGAACAGCGCACCATGATATTCTATGAGTCGCCCTACCGTATGGTGAAACTCCTTGCGCAGCTGGCCGAAGTGTTCGGCGAGGACCGGCGCTGCTCGGCCTGCCGCGAAATATCCAAACTCCACGAGGAAAGTGTGCGCGGAACGCTGGCCGAAGTGCAGGCGCATTTCCAGGAAACGGAACCCCGCGGGGAGTTTGTCCTCATCGTGGAGGGCTGCACACTGGCCAAAAAAGAAAAGAAATCATCCAAGTACAATAAATCCAACGCTGAAGAGGACGACTCCTCAGACGAAACGGACTAAATGAAATCCAAGACTTTTACGACAATGAAGAAGCTTATTTTCCTCCTGACTGCTGTTTGCACGCTCAGCTTCCTTTCTTGTAACACGAAGAAAGAGAAGGAACAAGAACAAGTGGACCCCAATGCGGCTACCATCGACTCGCTGAGACAGGCGCTCGCGCAGTCGCAGAACGAATCGAGCGACCTCATCGAAACGCTCTCGCTCATCCAAGAGGGCTTCGACAAAATCAACGAGGCGCAGGGACGCGTGAGCGTCGAAAACCGACAGGGCGAAGGCCCCAACCGACAGGCTATCCTCGAAAACATGGCGTTTATCCAAAAAACGCTGAAACTCAACCGCGAACTCATCACGAACCTCCAACAGCAGCTCCGCACCTCGAACCAAAGCGATGCGCGCAGCAAGGCTAAACTGGAGGAGATGGTCGAGAACTTCAACAAGCAGCTCGAGGAGAAAACCAAGGAAATCGAAGAACTCCGCGCGCAACTCGCCGCCAAGGACGTGAAAATCGCGGAACAGGGCGAACAGATCAATACGCTCAACGAGAATGTGAACGACCTCGCGAAGAAAAACGAGGAGAAGGCGCGCAAGGTGGAAGCCCAGGACAAGGAGCTCAACACGGCCTACTATGTGTTCGGCACGAAGAAGGAACTCCGCGAACAGCGCATCCTCAACAGTGGGGAAGTGCTGAAAACCAATGATTTCAACAAAGACTACTTCACACGCATCGACCTGCGTGTCACGAAGACCATCAAGCTCTACTCGAAGAGCGCGAAGCTCATGACAAACCATCCCGCCGGCTCCTACTCGCTCGAAAAGGATGCACAGGGCCAGTATGTGCTCCGCATCACCAACCCGCAGTTGTTCTGGAGCGTGAGCAAGTACCTCGTAATCACCGTGAAGTAACCGCTGCTGCGGACTTCGTCAATGCCTTGCCCGGTCCGTTTCCTGCGGAAGTGGACCGGACAAAGCCATAATGAACAATCAAAGCAAATTCACCATGCGCAAGTTCTTCATACCCCTTCTCAGCGTGGCGCTCCTGGGCGCATCGTGCAGCGACTACCGCCAGTTCAACGCCGTCGTGGCGGGCAGTTCCGTAGGCGGCATGTTCGGTTCGAGCATCGGCGGCATCATCGGCGGCCCGCGTGGCTACGACGTGGGTAACCTCACGGGCATGGTGGTCGGTGGAGCCATCGGCGCGGCTGCCGCTCAGCCAAAACAGCCCAAGACGGAGAAGCAGTCACGCTCGGCGAACGACGATGTGTACCACTTCGGCTCGGACGATGTGCAATACGACAGCTACAACAAGCCGAAGTACACCTCGCCCGCTGCGGCCCAGCGCGACGTGGAGTTTCTCGAAGTGACCAATCTCCACTTCCTCGACAGCAACGACAACCACTGCCTCGACCGCGGCGAGGAGGCCATGCTCGTGATGGACATCTACAACCGCGGCGACCGCACGCTCTACAACATTGCCCCGCAAATCACCTGCAGCAGCAAGCGCGTGGCCATCTCGCCCGCAGCCACGGTGAGTGCGCTCCCGGCCGGCCAGGGCGTGCGCTACAAGGCCATGGTGAAGGCCGTGCGCCGCATCAGCGACGAATGGGTCGTGTTTGACGTTGCCTTCGGCACGGGCAAGCAGGCCGTGCGGGCGAAGCAGTTCAAGATCCGCGTGGCCGAATAGCGCCTTTTCCGCGAAGCCCCGGGCAGCCTCTGCCCGCTTGGGCCGCCGCGAAGTGTTTCAGAAAAAACGTCATCACCTCCTGACCTGCGCGACGCGCAGCATCTCCTCAACTCCGATAATTCCATTAACTATTTGTGCCGCTCTCGGGCGGCACAAACTTTGTTTCCACACACCCCCTCCCTTTTCCAAAAACCATGCACCACCACCATCGTGCCATTCTCCGCTTGGGACTCCCCATTGCCGTGGGGCAGCTCGGCGTGATAGTCATGGGGTTTGCCGACACCATGATGGTCGGGCGCTACAGCACCGCGTCCTTGGCGGCAGCCTCCTTCGTGAACAGTACGTTCAACCTCATTTTCTTCATGCTCGTGGGCTACAGCTACGGACTGACGCCCCTCGTTGCCTCGCTCTTCGGACGCGGCGAGCGCGCTGAGGCCGGACGCACGCTGGGCCATGCCGTGGTGGACAACCTGCTCTATGCGCTGGCCCTGGTGGCCCTGATGGGCGGGGCATATTTCTTCCTGCCCTGCTTCGGACAGCCCGAAGAAATCCTGCCCTTGGTGCGGCCCTACTACCTCTGCATCCTGGCCTCGATGCCCTTCGTGGCCCTCTTCAACGTGCTGCGGCAGTTTACCGACGGCATTACGGAAACGCGCACGGCCATGTGGGTGCTGCTGGCGGGCAACGCCTTCAATCTGCTCGGCAACTGGCTGCTGATTTACGGCGTGGGCCCCTTTCCCGAATGGGGACTCACGGGGGCGGGAGTGAGCACGCTCGCATCGCGTGTGGTGGTGGCCTTGCTGCTGCTTTCCCATCTCAGTTTCCGCAAGCGCTATGCCGCCTATCGGGCCGGGCTCCGCCACTTCCTGCCGAGCAGGCCGCTGTTGCGGCAAATCCACGGGCAGAGTGTGCCCATCTCCCTGCAAATGGGCATGGAGACGGGAGCCTTCACGCTGAGCTGCGTGATGGCGGGCTGGATAGGCGCGGTCCATTTGGCGGCCTTCCAGGTGATGCTTACGGTGGGAACGCTGGGTTATCTCTTCTACTACAGTTTCGGTTCGGGGCTGAGCATCCGCGTGGCCCTCTTCTACGGACAAAAAGACTGGACCGAGGTGCGCCGCGCTACGGCCGCGGGCACGCACATCCTGCTGGGCATGGCCCTGATTTCCTCTTCCCTGATGTGGGGCGCGGACCGCTGGCTCGTGGGCCTGTTTTCGTCCGACCCGGCCGTGGTGGCGCTCGCGCTGAGCCTCATTCCCCCCTTGGTGCTCTACCAGCTCGGCGACGCGATGCAGGTGTGTTTCGCCAATGCCCTGCGCGGCACCTCGCGCGTGAAGGCCATGATGTGGATAGCCTTTGTGAGCTATCTCTGTGTCAATCTCCCCGCGGCCTATTTCCTGGCTTTCGTTTGCGGGCTGGAGACCTTCGGCCTCTTTCTCGCCTTCAGCCTCGGCCTCTTCACCGCCGCTTTCCTCTTCCTGCGCAGCTATAGGCGCGCCATGGCCCGGGCGGAGCGGGAAGGGTAGGGCAGGGGGTCAGAGTTCAGCCACCTTCTCGTCGAACTCCGCGGGGTCTCCAATCGCCTTGTTGCGGATTTTGGAGCGATAGTTGTAGATAGTGGCGAGTGAGAAGTTGAGGAAATGCGCGATGCGGTTGGCGTCCTTCACCCCGAGGCGGAGGAGGGCGAAGATGCGCAGTTCGGTGTTCAGCTGGTTCTCGTGTTTCGGGTACATGCGCTCTTCGGGTTTCAACAACGCATTGAAACGCTCGATGAAATCGGGGAAAAGCGTGAGGAACGCCTCGTCGAAGTCGGCATAGAACTTGTTGAGTTCCGCGGGCGTGGCGTCTTCCGAGCTGGCCATCTTGCGGAGTTCCTCGAGGCGGCGTTCCTTGAGCAGGCGCAGCGTGGTGCGGCGGTAGCGCAGGAGCATGTCGAGGTTGTCGCGGCACATGTCGAGATAGCGCACGATGTACTGCTCCTTCAGCTTGTCCACCGAACGCAGTTCCGCGTAGGTCTTTTGCAGTTGTTCGTTCGCCTCCTTGAGTTGGCCCATTGTCTCCTGCATTTTCCCGTTCGCTTCAGCCAGTGCCACGTTGGTTTCCGCCTGTTTGTTGCGCAACTGTTTCAGTCGGCGCATTTGCTTGATCAGATTCAAGACCACAATTCCCAGCAGCAGGAGCAAGCCGCCGAGCATGTACATGAAGATGCGCTCATTCTGGTGCTGTTGGCGCAGCTGCTCCTTGTATTGTTTGTCAATGATGGGGAAAATCGACGAAATTTCCACTGTGCGCAGGCTCGCCTTGCAGAAGTTGGCATCCTCCATGGCGCAGAGCAGGTAGTTGTAGGCCCGTTCCACCTGTCCGTGTTCGAAGACTTCCTTCGCCAGGATCGGCAGCGCGAGATATTCCGTGGTAGCCTGCTGCAAGTCCGCCTTGGCGGCCAGGATGAGGTACTTAATCGCCTCCTGCGGCTTTTCGAGCGCGTGGTACGCTTCGTAGAGCGTGAAACAGATGTAAGGGTCGGGCGTGTTCAGGTCCATCTTTCGTGCAAAGGGCAAAAGCAACTCCACAGCCTTCGCGGGTTGCCCTTCCGAGGTGGCCTTGTCGGCGAGGACGATGCTCAGCGATTCTCCGGGCGAATCGATAGAAATCAGCGAGTCGCGGTAAAGGGCCATTTGCGCGCTCCAGTGCTCCCGAGGGTTTTTGAGCTTGGCATAGTTGGCCAGCCAGCCGCTGAGCGTGCGCCAGGTGCGGTAGTAGTAGAGGCGCAGGTCGGCGTGCTGCTCGTCCACGAAGTCAGGTGAGACTTGGTGGAGTTCCTCGATGGCTTCGGCATAGAGCGCCTGGATGGAATAGATTTCCGCTTGCGCAATGTGAACATAGGCCATGAGCGCCTCGTCGTGGGAAGCGTTTGCCAACTGCTTGATGCGCTCAAGGTAGACTTGCGCAGAGTCCGTCTGGTAGTGGGTATAGAGGCTCAGTATTTCCTTGTGGAGCGTGATGCGTTCCGTTCCTTGGGTCGTGGTGGCCTTCTTCTTCAGTTGTTCCAGCTGTTTGCTTCTTTTCTGGTGGTATTCTGCCTTGCGCTCCACAATGCCGTCGAGAGCTTCGAGCGCCTGGAGCGTTTGGGCATCGAACTTGGCTTTCTGGGCCCACAGCGGAGAGACCAGAAGCGAAAGAAGGAAGAAAAGAAGAGGTTTCATAAGTATTGGATTGGGCTAAGGCTGATGGCAAATCTGTGGGTGGGCATACAGCAGAATGACACAGAGACACGCGACGGACGGTCGCCGCCTGGCAAGCATCCCGATGCTGTTTTAGCCTCACACATTGCGCTGCAAAGATAAAAAATCTTTTAAAAGGGAGTAAAAAGTGCTTTCTTTTTTCTTCAAATCCATTTATATTTTTCTTACTAAAAAGAACAGTGTTTTCTATGAATATCAACGATAATCCATTCTAATTCATTTATATTTCAGTTCACTGCGCTTGCGTCCCATATCCGCTCACCGTAATTTTGCACCGAAACCTTACAACCGCCGTATTTTCCCATGAAACAACTCCTCCTGTTCCTCCTCATCCTCAGCAACAGTTTGCCGCTTGTCGCTGCTTCCAAGCGCAGCGACGTCCAGGTGCAGCCCGCCTTCTGGTGGAGCGGCATGGAAGAGCAGACCCTCCAGATCATGCTCCATGCTCCAGGCGTGGGCCAAAGCGATGTGAAGATTGCTGCGCCCGGCGTAGTCGTTGACAGCCTTTTCCGTCCGGCCAACACAAACTACTTATTCATATACCTGAATGTGCGCGACGCTGCCCCGCAGCAGTTCGACATCGAACTGCGCCAGGGACGCCGCGTGGAACGCATCCCCTACGAACTCCGCCCACGCGACCACAGCGTGAAAGCCCAGGGTTTCGACGCCAGCGATGTGCTCTACCTGCTCATGCCCGACCGCTTCGTGAATGGCAACAAGGCCAACGATGTGGTGAAGGGCCTCCGCGAACAAGCCGCAAGCCAGGCGCCCGACGCCCGCCACGGCGGTGACCTCGCGGGCATGACGCTCGCCCTCGACTACCTCGCAGACCTCGGCGTGACGGCCATCTGGCCCACACCGCTGCAGGTGAACGATATGCCCTCGCATTCCTACCACGGCTATGCCATCACGGATTATTACCAGATTGACCCGCGCTATGGCAGCAACGAGGACTACCGCGCCTTTGTCCAGGCCGCACACGCCAAGGGCCTCAAGGTGGTGCAGGACATGGTGTTCAACCACTGCGGTTCGGAGAACTTCCTGTTCCGCGACCTGCCCGACTCCACGTGGTTCAACAACCACAGCGTCTACAAGCAGACGGCTTACCGCATCTCCGCCGTGAGCGACTGCCACGCGGTGGAGGCCGATGGTGACAACGCGCAGAACGGTTGGTTCGTGGAGGTGATGCCCGACCTTAACCAGCGCAATCCCCACGTGCTCCGCTATCTCATCCAGAACTCTGTCTGGTGGATTGAATATGCCGGCATCGACGGCATCCGACAGGACACTTACCCCTACGCCGACCGCCGTGCTATGGCGCAGTGGAACGAGGCGGTGATGCGCCAATATCCCCACTTCAACATTGTCGGCGAAACGTGGATCAACCACAACGTGGGCGTGAGCTATTGGCAGAAAGACTCTCCCTTAGCTCCCAAAGACGACAACTCGCAACTGCCCACGGTGATGGACTTCCCCCTCATGGGCTTGCTCAACAGCTGTCTCGACGAACCGACCAACGATTGGGACAAAGGTTTGGCCCGAATCTACGAATATATCAGTCAGGATATCGTCTATGCCGACCCTTCGCACTTGCTGACCTTCCTCAGCAACCACGATACAGACCGCTTCGCCCGCGTGGAAGCACAGGCACAACAGTGCCACCGCTACCAGCAGGCACTCACGCTGCTCCTGACCCTTCGGGGCATACCGCAGCTCTACTATGGCGACGAGCTGGCCATGGCGGGCAACAAATCGAAGGGAGACGGCGCACTCCGCATGAATTTTCCCGGCGGTTTTGAGGGCGACAAGGTCAATGCGCTCACGGGCGAGAACCTCCCGCCGCTCATGCGCGAAACGCACGACTTCACGCGCCGCCTGCTCCGCTGGCGCAAGGGCAATGAGGTGATTGCCCGGGGCACCTTGCGCCACTTCGCCATCAATCAGGGCGTTTATGTTTACGCCCGCGAGTACAAGGGCCGCACCGTCACCGTGATCCTCAACGGCAACGACCGCCCCGAATGTCTACAGCTCGGCCGCTACGCCGAAGTGCTGCCCCGAAAGGAGGCTACCGACGTACTCTCGGGCCGCCGCATCGACCTTTCGCAGGATTGCCTCCAGCTGGGCGTGCGCGAAACCCTCGTGCTGGAGTTTTAGAAACGAATAAAAGAGAATATCTGTTCGCTGTGCGCAACGGGTACAAAAAGATTGGATAGGCTGTTCTGTCTGTTAGTCAAGAACAGTATAGTGTTTTAGGTAACAATACATTAGTTGTTGGGTCAGGCACTTCTTCGTGAGAAGAGGTGCCTGCGCTTTTCCCTGTTAGCCAGTCGAAGTGCGCGGGGCATTTCGCGGCTCCTTTTTCCCTCCTTTTTGCCACATTCGTCTATAAAATTCCCCCTTAAAGAGCCCGAAAACTTCCTAATCCATTTATATTTTTTAAAGGCGTAGAACATAGAAAAGCCTTGATATTCATCGATGAATGCTTTCTAAATCCCCTAAATCGTTTATATTTTTTTTCTACCCCGTTGTCATCGCTTCTTAACTGTCGTACTTTTGCAACATCGACTTGGCAACGCTGCTTGAAAGCGCTGTCGCAGCCAGACAAATCATTTTACAAAAAATACAAACAAACCGCTACGTCATGAAGAAAGCGCTTATCGCCCTCTCATTGCTCTGCCTGTCGCTCACCGCGATGGGACAGACCCTCACGTCACCCAACGGACAGCTCCGCATGGAGTTTTCGCTCGACGGGCAGGGACGCCCCACCTATGCCTTGCAGTATAAAGGCAAGGACATCGTGAAACCCTCCCACCTCGGACTCGAACTGAAACAAGAAGACCCCAACAAGGCCCAGGACTTTGAGTTCAAGACCCGTGCCGATGCCTCCAAACTCGCACAGAAGGCCAACCTGACCTCGGGTTTCACCCAGACCGACACCCAGACCGCCACTTTCGACGAAACCTGGAAGCCCGTGTGGGGCGAGGAAAGCGAAATCCGCAACCACTACAACGAACTCTGCGTGACCCTCTCCCAACCCGTGAACGACCGCTTCATCAAAATCCGCTTCCGCCTCTTCGATGATGGCCTCGGCTTCCGCTACGAATTTCCCGAGCAGTCCAACCTCACCTATTTTACTGTAAAGGAAGAGCGCACGCAGTTTGCCATGGCGGGCGACCACACGGCGTGGTGGATTCCCGGCGACTACGACACCCAGGAGTATGAAAC
>CAMGGA010000067.1 GCA_946055515.1 uncultured Bacteroidales bacterium | reverse complement strand
CCGCCGTGGCGAAGCGACTGCTCACCGAAATCCGCAGCCGCCTCCGCTTCCTGCATGAAGTGGGCCTCGACTACCTGACCTTGGACCGACTCTCCAATACGCTCTCGGGCGGAGAGAGCCAACGCATCAACCTCGCTACCTCGCTCGGCTCTTCGCTCGTGGGTTCGCTCTACATTCTCGACGAACCGAGCATCGGTCTCCACCCGCGCGACACGGCGCAGCTCATCCATGTGCTCGAGGCACTGCGCGACTTGGGCAACACCGTGGTGGTCGTGGAGCACGACGAGGAAATCATGCGCGCGGCCGACTACCTGATCGACATCGGGCCCGAAGCGGGACGTCTGGGCGGCGAGGTGGTCTACGCGGGTGCGCTGCCCGATGCCCTGCCCGGCGACAACCGTTCGCACACGCTCGACTACCTCTTCGGCCGCGAGGAAATCCCCATGCCGCAGAGCCGACGCGCCTGGAACCGCGCCATCCGCATCGTCGGGGCGCGCGACCACAACCTGAAGGGCATCGATGTGGACTTCCCGCTCAACGTGATGACCGTAGTGACGGGCGTGAGCGGTTCTGGAAAGTCCACGCTCGTGCGCGACATCCTTTTCCGTGCCCTCAAGCGGGCGAAGGACGAGGTGGCCGACCGCCCCGGCGAGTTCCAGCGCCTCGAGGGCGACATCGAGGCCGTCGAGGGCATCGAATTCATTGACCAAAACCCCATCGGACGCTCCTCGCGCTCCAATCCAGTGACCTTTGTGAAAGCCTATGACGAGATACGCAAGCTCATGGCTGCCCAGCCCTTGGCCAAACAAATGGAGTTCACGCCGGCCTACTTCTCCTTCAACACGGAGGGAGGACGCTGTGAGGAATGCAAGGGCGAGGGCAAGGTGAAGGTGGAGATGCAGTTCATGGCAGACCTGGTGCTGGAGTGCGAAAGCTGCCATGGGCATCGCTTCAAGAGCGAGGTACTCGACGTGCGCTTCCACGGCAAGAACATCTTCGACATGCTGGAAATGACGGTGAACCAGGCGATGGAGTTTTTCGCCGAACACGGGCAGCAACGCATCGTGGACCGCCTCCGCCCGCTGCAACAGGTGGGCCTGGGCTACATCAAGCTCGGACAGAGCAGTGCCACGCTCTCGGGCGGCGAGAACCAGCGCGTGAAACTGGCCTATTATCTCGGATTGGAAAAGGCCGCGCCTACGCTCTTCATCTTCGACGAACCCACAACGGGCCTGCACTTCCACGACATCAACCGACTGCTCCGCAGCTTCAACGACCTCATCGAACGCGGACACACCATCGTCATCATTGAGCACAACATGGACGTCATCAAGTGTGCGGACTATCTCATAGACCTCGGACCCGAAGGCGGACGCGAGGGAGGCAACGTGGTGGCCACGGGAACGCCCGAGGCGGTCGTGGCCGCAGGAAAAGGCTATACGGCACAGGCCCTGGCACGCTGCATGGCACGAAACCAGAAGCCGGAAGCGTAGCGGCGACCGCTGCATACCCATTTTTCAAAAGTACAACTCAATCAAACAACCATAGACTATGAACATCAAAGGTAAGGTACACTATGTAGGAGTGAACGACCGCGTGAAGCACCGCTTCGAGGGCTTGTGGTTTTTGCCGCAAGGCGTTTCGTACAATGCCTATCTCATCGAAGACGCGCAGGGCGTGGCCCTCGTGGACACGGTCGATGTGGCTTTCTTCGGCGAATATATGGACAAGATCCGCCGCGTCATCGGCGACCGCCCCGTGGACTATCTCATCATCAACCACATGGAACCCGACCACTCGGGCGCACTGGCTCTCATCCGCAGCCAATATCCCCACATCCGCCTCGTGGGCAACGCGAAGACGCTCCAGATGGTACAGGGCTTCTACGGCGCCGGCGGACCCGAGGACATCGAAGTGAAAGACGGCGACACGCTCGACCTGGGTCACCACAAGCTCAGCTTCCACCTGACTCCGATGCTCCACTGGCCCGAAACGATGATGACGTACTGCGCTACGGAGAAAATCCTCTTCTCGGGCGATGCCTTCGGCTGCTTCGGCGCGCTCAACGGCAACGTGGTGGATACGCAAATGGACACGGCGGACTACTGGCCCGAAATGGAACGCTACTACGCAGCCATCCTCGGCAAGTTCGGCGCACCCGTGCAGGCCGGACTCAAGAAGTTGGCGGGCATCGACATACAGATGATTTGCTCGACCCACGGACCGGTGTGGGTAAACGAGATTCCGCGCGCCATCGATACCTACCGGCGCTTCTCGGCCGGCGAAACGGAACCGGGACTCGTGGTCTGCTACGGTTCGATGTACGGCAACACGCAACGCGTGGCCGAAGCCGTGGCCGAAGGTGCCGCTGAGGCCGGCATGCGCCGCATCGTCGTACACAACCTCAGCGTGTCGCAGCCTTCCTTCGTGCTGGCCGACATTTTCCGCTACGGTTCGCTCGCCATCGGCAGCCCCACGTACAACGGCGGCCTCTTCCCCGTGGTCGAAGACCTCCTGAAACGCCTTTCCGGACGTAGCGTCAGCCGCCACAGACTCGGCTTCTTCGGCGGCTTCACCTGGAGCGGGCAGGCCGTGAAGACGATTGCGGATTACAACGAGAAGATGAAGATGGAGCTGGTCGGCGACCCTGTGGAATGGAAGCAGGCCCCGACGGCTGAAGTGCTCGAACAGGCACGCCAGCTCGGCAAACTCCTCGTCTAAATCCGACCCATGAACCTCTACCACCTCCCTTGCAGGCCGCTGCGCTGGCTGGCGCGCTTCCGCCACCGCTGCGGCTACGGCATCCACTCCCCCTTCGCTTTCGGATTTGTGCAGTCCGTGGTGTACGAGGCGGGCTCCTTTTACGCCTACCCCCGGCTCGATGCCCTTTGGGCCGGGGCGCGGCGCGAGGGGCAGACCCGTTTGCGGCGGAAAGACGTGCGCCTGCTGTTCCGTTTGGCCAATTTTGCGCAGGCCCGCCGAGGGCTCTTCTGCGGTCTGGATGCCGACGGGGTGGTCCTCGCTGCCTTGCGCGAAGGCTGCAGGAAGACGCACTGGTCGCAGCGGCCGGAACCCGGCGAGAAGGCGGGGCTCATCGTGCTCGGCGAAGGGTGGGAACCGTCGGCCGAAATGTGGCTGGACGCTTGGGCTGAGGGAGGTACATTGGTCGTGTGCCGTCCGCACCGCACGGCGGTCGCTCATCGCGCCTGGCAGGCGCTTTGCCGGCGCAAGGAGGCCCAGGTGTGGTTTGACCTCTATGATTTTGGCATTCTCTTCTACAAACCCCAACTCCAGCGCCAGGGCTACCTCATCAACTACCGGTAGTCGCTGTCGCTGCTTTCAATCATTGCATGGCCTATGGTACACCACGGAGACTCGGGACGCACTGATCTCGCCAACGGACAGCGCGTGGAAAAGACGCACCGGAGCATTGAATGCCTCGGCGCGCTGGATGAACTCAACGCCCATCTGGGGCTCGTCGTGGCCCGGCTGCGCGAGGAGGACGCGGACGGGTTTGAACGGGATATAGTCCGTTTGCAGTCCGTCCAGCGCCTTTTGTTCGCCGTGGGGGCTTGGGTCGCAGGAAACGAAGTGCCGCAGTTGGGGGAGCGGATGATGGAAGAAAAGGAAGGGCTTGAAAATGAAATCCAGCGGGCGCGCAGCGAAGAAGGCTGCCGGTTCAGGGGCTTTGTGCTTCCCGGCGGCAGTGTGGCGGCCGCCCAAGTCCACGTGGCGCGCACCGTGTGCCGAAGGGCAGAGCGTGCCTATTGGGCTACAGCTTCCGCACCTGCGGAAACAGCCGCTGCCGTCGGCGCTTGGCTCAACCGTCTGTCGGAAGGCCTCTTCTATTTGGCCCTTCGCCTGAATGTATTGTACAATGCGCCCGAAACTTATCTCTGACTTCTCTTTCACCGACTGGAAAAGGGCATTGTGGCACAAAATAAATCCCTTCATTCCCCACTTCGCCCGTTTTTACAAGAAATTAGTGGGGTAAAAGTTTGAAAATAGCGGAAAAAGTGTACTTTTGCCGTCCCATAAAGCGCGCGGCCACCGTGTCGCGAGTCAAATCCACAAGTAAACCTATAAATCGTAATATTCAAAGATCATGTATTGGACATTGGAATTGGCCTCCAAGCTCGAGGACGCACCCTGGCCCGCCAGCAAAGACGAACTCATCGACTACGCCATGCGTTCGGGCGCTCCGATGGAGGTAGTAGAGAACTTACAGGAACTGGAAGACGAAGGTGAAATTTACGAAACCATCGAGGACGTTTGGCCCGACTATCCGACCAAGGAAGACTTCCTCTTCAACGAAGACGAATACTAATCGTTTTCCGAAAGTTGTAATTCATCGCAAAGACAGATAAAGGAGGCTGCGCTGTAAGAAGTGTTACGGCGCAGCCTCCTCTCTGTTTCCATGCGATGGGGAAATCTATTATTGCTCCTCAATCTTCCAATCCGCGAGGGTGTGCTTTTCGGCGTCGAAATTGATGCCTACTTTCACGATGGGCAGGTTGCAGAGGGCGAATCGCTCGGGATATTTTTTCAGGTTGATTTGCTGCATGGCGGCCTCTGCCGAGCGGTTGAGCTTGAGTTCGAAGAGGTAGAGTTTGCGGGCCGTGCGCAAAACCATGTCCACGCGGCCCGTGGCGGTGCGCACTTCCACGTCGGCGAAGTAGCCCGTGACGAGCGTGAAGATGATGTAGAGCACCTGCTGGAAGTGGCCTTCGGTGTTGGCATTGTCGCAGTAGGGCACCGTGGTGAGGAATTGCTTCAAGAGCGTCAGGGCCCCCTCCACATCTTCCTTGGTGAGGCATTGTGCCATCCGGCGTGCCGTGTTGTTTACGACAAGCGTGTTGGGCATGATGTAGGCGGGTATGAGCGAACGCGTCAATCCGATACGCACTTCCCGGTTGGGAATGTCCAGCACGTAGTAGTCGAAGTCTGGGTTGTAGTCCTTGATGGTGATGTAGCCGCTCTGGTAAAGCAGGGGTACAATGTTGGTGGCCGACTCCGTGGGTGCGTCGAAATCGTAAGCACTCGCCTCTATGCTCTTTATATCGGTGAAGACGTTGCTGTACTGCCGCAACATTTCAATCAGAAAAGTTGTGGTTCCGCTTTCGAACCAGTAGCTATTGAGTCGCTTGTCCAGGAAGGCGTTGAGCAGGCTGAAGGGATTGAAGATGTCGGGCGAAGGCCAGGCAAAGTGGTAACCGTCGTACTGGACTTTGAGAGTTTCAAACACTTCTTCCTCAGTTTTGTTCTGTGCGGCAGCGAAGTTTGCCAGATAGTCAGCCATCTGTTCCCGCACTTCGTCTACACTGATACCGCACAGCGCCGCGAACTCCGGTTCCATGGATATATTCTTCAGGTTGTTCAACTCGCTGAAAATGCTGAGCTGCGAGAATTTTGTGATCCCCGTGAGGAAAACGAAGTGGAGGTGGGGATCACAAGCCTTCAGCGGAGAGTAGAAGTTGCGCATCACCTGACGCAAAACGGGCAGTTTTTCACTTTCATGTACCACGTCGAGTAGCGGCGCATCGTATTCGTCAATGAGTACAACGACCTGCTTTCCGGTTTGTTCATGGACACGGGTGATGAGGTTGGAGAGCCGGATGTTCGGCTCGGTATAGTGAGAAGACAATCCAAAACGTCGTTCGTTTTCCTCCAATATATAGAGTAGGTAATTCTGCAACTGTTCTTTCTCCATGTACTTGGAACCCGACAAGTCGAACCTCAGCACAGGATATTCCTTCCATTCCTTCTCTACCTGTTCAATATAGAGTCCCTTGAATAGTTCCTTCTTTCCCTCAAAATAGCTTTGCAGGGTGGAGACCAGCAACGACTTTCCGAACCGGCGGGGTCGGCTCAGAAAAACGTAGTTGCTGGCTTTTATCATCTTGTGTATATAGGCCGTCTTGTCGATGTACAGACAGTTCTGTTCAATCAACTTCTCGAAAGTCTGGATGCCTACGGGCAGTCGCTTGAGTTGCTTGCTTTCCATAGAGAGTGAGTATGTTGACAGTTGAAGTGATGACTACTCCTCAATCTTCCAATCCGCGAGGGTGTGCTTTTCGGCGTCGAAATTGATGCCTACTTTCACGATGGGCAGGTTGCAGAGGGCGAATCGCTCGGGATATTTTTTCAGGTTGATTTGCTGCATGGCTGCCTCTGCCGAGCGGTTGAGCTTGAGTTCGAAGAGGTAGAGCTTGCGGGCCGTGCGCAAGACCATGTCCACGCGGCCCGTGGCGGTGCGCACTTCCACGTCCACGTATCTTCCCAAGAGAGAAAAAATCACGTAGAGGAGTTGTTGGTAGTGCCCCTCGTAGTTGGTGTTGTCGCACTGTGGGATGGTGAGCAGGTAGGCTTGCAACAGGCGCATCATCTCGTCGAGGTCCTCATCGAGCAGTGCAAGGTACATTTCGCCCACCGTGGTCGTCCCTTTGTATGTGTCAATCTGCACATAGTTGGGCAGCAGGCTCTCCATGAGTCCTATGCGAATTTCTTTGTTTGGTACGTCGAGGACATAGAGTTCGCTGATATCGTTATAGTCCTTTATGGTAAAGTATCCGCTTTGGTAAAGCAGCGGAATGATGGATGTCATGTTCTCCGTGGGTGCGTCGAATGCCGAAGCAATGGTCCGTGTGGGCTTGAGCATGGAGGGCACGACGTTGAACTTGCGCAGCATTTCGATGAGGAAGGTGGGAGTTCCGCTTTCGAACCAGTAGCTCTTGAACCTCTTGTCCAGGAAGGCGTTGAGCAGGCTGAAGGGATTGAAGATGTCGGGCGAAGGCCAGGCAAAGTGGTAACCGTCGTACTGGACTTTGAGAGTTTCAAACACTTCTTCCTCAGTTTTGTTCTGTGCGGCAGCGAAGTTTGCCAGATAGTCAGCCATCTGTTCCCGCACTTCGTCTACACTGATACCGCACAGCGCCGCGAACTCCGGTTCCATGGATATATTCTTCAGGTTGTTCAACTCGCTGAAAATGCTGAGCTGCGAGAATTTTGTGATCCCCGTGAGGAAAACGAAGTGGAGGTGGGGATCACAAGCCTTCAGCGGAGAGTAGAAGTTGCGCATCACCTGACGCAAAACGGGCAGTTTTTCACTTTCATGTACCACGTCGAGTAGCGGCGCATCGTATTCGTCAATGAGTACAACGACCTGCTTTCCGGTTTGTTCATGGACACGGGTGATGAGGTTGGAGAGCCGGATGTTCGGCTCGGTATAGTGAGAAGACAATCCAAAACGTCGTTCGTTTTCCTCCAATATATAGAGTAGGTAATTCTGCAACTGTTCTTTCTCCATGTACTTGGAACCCGACAAGTCGAACCTCAGCACAGGATATTCCTTCCATTCCTTCTCTACCTGTTCAATATAGAGTCCCTTGAATAGTTCCTTCTTTCCCTCAAAATAGCTTTGCAGGGTGGAGACCAGCAACGACTTTCCGAACCGGCGGGGTCGGCTCAGAAAAACGTAGTTGCTGGCTTTTATCATCTTGTGTATATAGGCCGTCTTGTCGATGTACAGACAGTTCTGTTCAATCAACTTCTCGAAAGTCTGGATGCCTACGGGCAGTCGCTTGAGTTGCTTGCTTTCCATGAGCAATACTATTTTGGGATAAAGGAAAAGTCTATATCGCGCCTTGATATTTCAAGTGGTGCACAAATGTAGGACTTTTTTCCAATAGATTCCTTGTTCCTAAATGATTATTAGGAGAAACAATCTACATTTATCGTACCACAAGTATTCCCCAACCTTTCACCACTCCAAGACGATTCTTTGCAGTGCCCCTGATTGCAAATTTAACTCCGCCGACTGGATTTTCAATCCCGCCGACTGGATTTTCAACTCCGCCGATTGGATTTTCAATCCCGCCGACTGAAAACAAACAATGAGCCCCAGTCTGCGATATGTTTCTTTTCCACACGAGAGAAAACCGGTGAAACTTTTAGGGTTTACCCTTCACAGTGTTTCTCTATGAATTTCACAGAAAAACTTTACGTCTGTGAAGCTGTGAAGGCTTTTTTCAAGGTAAAAATTGCGTATATAGAAGGGCTTTTGGGCCATCCAAGCGGACATTTCCTTCACGAAACAGAGGAATTGCCATGATAAAGAACGCAATAAACAAGGGCAAAAGAAAAGCCGCTCGCGACCTTGCGGACGGAGCGGCTGTGGGAGGGGAAGACGGGGCTACTTGTTGAGCTTCCAAGTGGCGCCTTCCTTGGTATCTTTCACTTCAAAGCCGAGGGCGGCGAGCTCGTTGCGGATTTTGTCGCTCGTGGCCCAGTCTTTGGCGGCCTTGGCTTGTGCGCGCAGGTCGAGCAGGAGGTCGATGGCCTTTGCGTAAGCCTGTTCGCGTTCGGCATTGCCTCCTTCGGCTTCGCTCTTCAGGCCGAGGATGTCGAAGACGAAGGTGTGGAGCGTCTGGGTGAGTGCTTCCAGGCCCTGCGGAGTGATGGTCTGCGATTTGTCGGCAAGCTGGTTGATGGTGCGGGCGCAGTCGAAGAGGTGGCTGATGACGATGGGAGAGTTGAAATCGTCGTCCATGGCTTCGTAGCACTTGGCGGCAACTTCTTCGGCGTAGGCTTCTGTCAGCGCGCCGCCGGTCGTGGGCTCTATGCGCGAGAGTTGGGCCATGGCGTCCATGAGGCGGTCGAAACCTTTCTTCGAGGCTTGGAGGGCTTCGTTGGAGAAGTCCACGGTGGAGCGGTACTGTGCCTGGAGGATGAAGAAGCGGATGGTCATCGGCGAATAGGGCTGCTCGAGAAGCGGGTGGCTGCCGGTGAAGAACTGGTCGAGCGTGATGAAGTTGTTGTAGCTCTTGCCCATTTTCTTGCCCGCGATGGTAATCATGTTGTTGTGCATCCAGTAGTTTACCATCGGTTCGCCCTGCGAGGCTACGGCCTGGGCGATTTCACACTCGTGGTGGGGGAATACGAGGTCCATGCCGCCTCCGTGGATGTCGAACTTCTGGCCAAGGTATTTGCGGCCCATGGCCGTACATTCGCAGTGCCAGCCGGGGAATCCTTCGCTCCAGGGAGAAGGCCAGCGCATGATGTGTTCGGGTTGTGCCTTTTTCCAAAGGGCAAAGTCCACCTGGTGGCGCTTCTCGCCCACGCCGTCGAGCTCGCGGCTGGCATCGTGCACGTCTTCGAGGTTGCGGCCCGAGAGAATGCCATAGCGGTGGTCTTCGTTGTACTTGACAACGTCGAAATAAACGGAACCGTTCGACTCGTAGGCGTAACCGTTGTCCATAATCTGGCGCACGAGGGCTTCCTGCTCTATGATGTGGCCTGTGGCATGAGGCTCAATGCTGGGAGGGAGCACGTTGAGCTGCTCCATGGCCTTGTTGAAGCGGTTGGTATAGTACTGCGCCACTTCCATTGGCTCCAGCTGCTCGAGACGGGCTTTCTTGGCAATTTTGTCTTCGCCCTCGTCGGCATCGTGCTCGAGGTGACCTACGTCGGTGATGTTGCGCACGTAGCGCACCTTATAGCCGAGGTGGCGCAGGTAGCGGAAAACGAGGTCGAAGGTGATGGCCGGGCGGGCGTGGCCCAAATGGGCATCACCGTAGACGGTGGGGCCGCAAACGTACATGCCGACGTGGCCGGGATTGATGGGCTTGAAAAGTTCCTTGCGGCGCGTGAGCGTATTGTAAAGGAAAAGGTTGTGTTGCATATACCTATATAATATATAATAATGTGGGTGCAAATTTAGTGCTTTCTCCGACTTGAGGCGCTACGATAGTCCATTTTTCCCCGCACACAGCCCGGCGAAGCGCTGCAGGCGGTTGTTCGAGACAAAAATAACGAATGCTTCCGCGGAAGCACCTATGCGCAATTTTGGACTTTGGAAGGAGATACTTTGCAAGCTTAACCTTGCATTTATTTGGTTTATTAAAAAAAATAAAGGTTTTTTGAAAAAATATCAAGGGAAAGCTTGGCTGTTTCAAAAGCTTGCCATACTTTTGCACTCGCTAAACGGAACAAGGCGCACCGCCAAGGCCGCGAAGCAACGCTCTTTGAAAGATTTTCATAAAACATTTGTAGAGAAGTACAAGGAAGACAAAGCAGCCTTACTTCTTCGGAAGTAAGTGCG
>CAMGGA010000066.1 GCA_946055515.1 uncultured Bacteroidales bacterium | reverse complement strand
GCATTCGGTTTGCACTAAATTTGAATAATTTAGGCGGCACCTCAGCAAAGCAAAAGAAAATCCTGCGGCTTTTCTTTTGCTTTGCATTCGGTTTGCACTAAATTTGCCCACAAAATTATTAGCTATGCCCAAAAACGATTTTTCGGCGGGGAACATCCGCGCTGACCTCCGATACCTGAAACTGCTCGCGAGAGACTTTCCAACCATTTCGCAAGTAACCACCGAGATCATTAACCTCGAAGCTATCCTGCACCTTCCGAAACCGACGGAACACTTCCTCGCAGACCTTCACGGCGAATACGAAGCCTTCGACCACGTGCTCAGAAACGCTTCGGGCAACATTAAACGAAAGGTGAAGGAAATCTTCGGCAACACGCTGAGAGAGAAGGAAATACGAGACCTCTGTACACTCATCTATTATCCTAAACAAAAACTCGAACTGGTGAAGCAGCAGGACACGAACCTCGCTGACTATTACCAGGCCACACTCAACCAGCTCATCGCGGTATGCCGCAGCGTTTCCTCGAAATATACGCGCTCGAAAGTGCGCAAAAGTCTGCCGAAGGAGTTTGCCTATATCATCGAGGAACTCCTGCACGAGAACAGTGACGACCGCAACAAGCAGGCTTACGTGGGCGTGATTATCCAGACCATCATCGGCACAGGACGCGCCGCGGGCTTCATCGTGGCCATCTGCGAACTCATCCAGCGCCTCTCCATCGACCAGCTCCATATCCTCGGCGACATCTTCGACCGCGGACCGGGCGCACACCTTATATTAGACACGCTCTCGGGCTATCACCACTGGGACATACAGTGGGGCAACCACGACATCCTGTGGATGGGCGCGGCGGCGGGCAACGAGGCGTGTATCGCCAGCGTGCTCAGGCTCTCCTTCCGCTACGCCAACACGCAGACGCTCGAGGAGGGCTACGGCATCAACATGGTGCCGCTCGCTACCTTCGCCATGGAAACGTACGCCGACGACCCCTGTACGCTCTTCTACCCGAAAATCGAGGACCCGAACCGACGCCCCAACGAGAAGCAATGCCGGCTCATCGCGCAAATGCACAAGGCCATCGCCATCATCCAGTTCAAACTCGAGGGGCAACTCTATGCAGCTCACCCCGAATGGAAAATGGACGACCGGGCCCTGCTCTCGAGCATCAACCTGGAGGAGAAAACGTGTGTCATCGACGGCACTACTTACTCCATGAAGGACTGCTATTTCCCCACACTGAACCCCGAACGGCCGTTTGAACTAACGGAGGAGGAGGAGGAGGTGATGGAACGCATCAAGCACTCGTTCATGGTGTCGGACCACCTCCAGGCACACGTGGTGCAGCTGCTTGTCCACGGGTCGATGTACGGCGTGTTCAACGCTAACCTGCTCTTCCACGCTTCCGTGCCCATGAACGAGGACGGGTCGCTGAAATCCGTTCTGGTGGAAGGCGCCGAGGTGGCAGGACGCGACTTGCTCGAACGCACGGAACAACTCGTGCGACTCACCTTCGACGAGGGGGCTGACCCCGCGGAACGACAGCGCGCTTGCGACTTCTTCTGGTATCTCTGGTGCGGACCGGACTCGCCGCTCTTCGACAAGTCGAAAATGGCGACCTTCGAACGCTACTTCGTGGACGACAAGGCTACGCACAAGGAGGAGAAGGGATGGTACTACCGCTTGCGCGACAATGCGGAGGTCTGCGACACGCTGATGAATGCCTTCGGCGTGAAGGGCAAACACCGCCACATCATCAACGGTCACGTGCCCGTGCGCGCAGGCAAGGGTGAAAACCCCATCAAGGCCGACGGCCGGCTCATGGTCATCGACGGGGGCTTCGCCAAAGCGTACCACGACACGACGGGCATCGCGGGCTATACGCTCGTGTACCACTCGCGCGGCTTCCAGCTGGTGCAGCACGCGCCGTTCACCTCTACGGAGGAGGCCATCCTCGAAGGGACGGACATCCAATCGACCACGCAAATCGTGGAGATGATGGGACACCGCGCCATGGTGAACGATACGGACAAGGGAGCAGAACTCCGCGAACAAATCGCTGACCTCGAAAAACTCCTCGTGGCTTACCGCCGCGGCTTCATCAAGGAATAGTCCCCTGCCCTACCCGCTCGCCTCCACAGCCCCCTCAGCTCTTAAATTCCTCACCTCCTGCCACCTCTTTTTTCAAAAAAAATTCAACCCGAAACAGCTATCATGAAATCTCTCAGAGAACTCTACCGCATAGGGCAAGGCCCTTCCTCTTCCCACACGATGGGACCGCGCCGCGCCGCCGAACAGTACAAGCAACGCCACCCCGAAGCCAAGCGCTTCCGCGTCACGCTCTACGGCAGCTTGGCCGCCACGGGCAAAGGCCACCTCACGGACTGGGCCATCCTGCAAGTGCTCGGAAGCGAACAAACGGAAATCGTATGGCAAGCCGAAACCGTGCTGCCTTTCCACCCGAATGGCATGCGCTTTGAAGTGAAAATGGCAGACGATACGCTGGCCGACCCTTGGACCGTGTTCAGCGTGGGCGGCGGTGCACTGGCCGTGGAGGGTGAGTCGCAGCCGGAGTCGCCAGACATCTACCCGCTTAACCACTTGGCGGACATCAAGCGCTGGTGCGAGGAGCACGGAATGGCTTACTGGGAATATGTGCAACACTGCGAAGGTGAAGGGATCTGGGACTACCTCGAGGAGGTGTGGCAAACCATGTGCGCCGCCGTCGAACGCGGCATCGAGCACGAGGGTGTGCTGCCCGGCGAACTGAAGCTGCGCCGCAAGGCTCCCGACTACTACATCCGCGCCATGGGCTACGGCTCCAACCTGCAGTCGCGCGGACTGGTGTTTGCCTACGCGCTGGCCGTGAGCGAGGAGAACGCTTCGGGCGGTACCATCGTGACGGCCCCCACCTGCGGCGCCAGCGGCGTGATGCCTGCCGTGCTTTATCATATCCAGAAAACACGCCGCTTCCCCATTCGCCGCATTCTCCACGCCTTGGCTACAGCGGGCATCATCGGCAACATCGCCAAGAGCCGCGCTTCCATCTCGGGCGCTGAGGCGGGCTGCCAGGCGGAAGTGGGCGTGGCCTGTGCCATGGCGGCGGCGGCGGCCAACTACATCTTCGGCGGCTCGCTGGCGACCATCGAGTATGCAGCTGAAATGGGCCTCGAACACCACCTGGGCATGACCTGCGACCCGATTTGCGGCCTGGTGCAGATTCCCTGTATCGAACGCAACGCGCACGCTGCTGCCCGCGCCCTCGACGCGAATGTCTACGCGACCTTCGCCGACGGCGTTCACCGCATACCCTACGACAAGACGGTGGAAGTGATGAAGCAAACGGGACACGACTTGCCCTCGCTCTACCGCGAAACTTCGGAAGGCGGCTTGGCCAAGGCGCTGCGGTAAACGAAATGCGCATTCCACGAACAGGGGCTGAAGGCTTTTAAGGGTCTCCTGGCCCAACGAAAACGTTCGTTTTCAACAGACGTTTTTCATAGACACTTTCAGCTGCGCTCGGCTGAGCGAAAACAAGTTTTCCCTCCGCTCTCGCTTGCACGAAAGTTCTTTGACACTTTCAGCTGCATTCGGCATAATCCAAGCAAGCTTGGCTTCTGCTCTCACTTGCACGAAAGTTCTCGCCATGGCAAAGCTCAAACAAGTTTGGCTTTGCTCATTTGGCTTAACGAAAACGTTCGCCTAACGCCCCACCGCGGTGAGACACCGCGGCTCCTAACCCGCGGCCCCCGCGCCACGATAGGAGCTGCGGTGTCACCACCGCAGTACGCCCGCAGTCCCCTTTATTTGCATTCATCTCCCCACTGGCTCTACAGCATGACTCCCCTACTCGACATACAACACCTCACGAAACGCTTCGGCGCACTCGAACTCTTCAACGACATCTCTTTCAGCGTGGCTGAAGGGCAAAAAGTGGGCCTCATCGCCCATAACGGGGCGGGCAAGACCACGCTCCTCTCTATCCTTGCAGGACGCGAGGACTACGACGACGGAGCCATCGTGACCCGCAAAGATGCGACCATCGCCATTCTCGAACAAACGCCCGTCTTCAGTCCCGAACAAACCGTTATCGATGCCTGCTTCAGCCGTGCAGGGAAACTGTCAAAACTCATCAGCCGCTACGAGCAATGCCTCGCCACGCCCGGCAACCCCGGTCTGGAAGCACTCATCGAGGAGATGGAACGAAGCGAAGCCTGGGACTTTGAATTGCGGGCCAAACAAGTGCTCAGCAAACTGGACATCACCCACTTCGACCAACCCGTCGGCCAACTCTCGGGCGGACAACTCAAGCGCGTAGCCTTGGCCAACGTGCTCCTCGCCGACCCCGACCTGCTGGTGCTGGACGAACCCACGAACCACCTGGACCTCGAAATGATCGTTTGGTTGGAAAACTACCTGAAACGCAGCAGCAAGGCGCTCCTCATGGTGACGCACGACCGCTATTTCCTGGAAAACGTTTGCCAAACCATTCTCGAACTCGACGAGCGAACGCTCTACGCCTACAGCGGCAACTATGAATATTACCTCGACAAGCGGGCCGGCCGTATCGCCGCAGCCAACGCCAACGCCGCCCGCGCCGCTAACCTCTACCGCAAGGAACTCGACTGGATGCGCCGCATGCCCTGCGCCCGCGGCACCAAGGCGCGCTACCGCAAGGAGGCTTTCTACGAACTCGAGCAGCGCGCGAAGAGCCGGCGCGAAGAACGTACGGCACGGCTCGAGGTGAAGAGCGGCTACATCGGCAGTAAAATCTTTGAGGCGGAATACGTGAGCAAAGCCTACCCGACGCAACTGCCCGACGGCACACAGAGCGAGAAGGTAATTCTGAAAAATTTCTACTACAATTTCTCCCGCTTCGAAAAAATGGGTATCGTGGGCGGCAATGGTACGGGCAAGAGTACGTTCGTCAAGATGCTCCTCGGACTGGAACGCCCCGACGAAGGCCGCTTCGTGGTGGGCGAAACCGTGCGCTTCGGCTATTTCTCCCAACAGGAAATGGAGTTCAGTCCGCAGGACAAGGTCATCGACGCAGTGCGCAAATACGCCGAGACCATCGACCTCGGCGGCGGACGCCACCTGACCGCCATGCAGTTTCTCACGCATTTTCTCTTTCCCCCCGCCCGGCAACAGGACTATATCTACAAACTCTCGGGCGGTGAACGCCGCAGGCTCCAGCTCTGCACGGTGCTGCTGCAGAACCCGAACTTCCTGGTGCTCGACGAACCCACCAACGACTTGGATATCGCCACGCTGCAGGTGCTCGAGGCGTATTTGCAGGACTTCAAGGGCTGCGTGATTGTGGTGAGCCACGACCGCTACTTCATGGACAAGGTTGTGGACCATCTCCTCGTGTTCCGCGGCGAAGGAGAAATCGATGATTTCCCTGGCAACTATTCCGAATACCGCGAATGGCAATCGCTGCGCGACCAGGAGGAAGCAGCCACCACCGAGAAACGCAGCGCGAAACCTGCTTCCCGACCAGCGCGCAACACGACAGAACGGCCCCGCCGACTGACCTTCAAGGAAAAGCAGGAGATGGCACAGCTCGAAACGGAAATCGCTGCGCTCGAAACGGAACAGCACGAACTCGAAACGGCACTCTGCTCGGGACAACTGTCCACCGAGGAACTGACCACGAAGAGTAAACGCCTGCCCGCACTCCAAGCGGAGCTCGACGAGAAATCCATGCGCTGGCTCGAGCTCTCGTGCATCGAATAGCGGGAGAAGTCAAGTTTCGAAGGTTTCGAAACTTGAAGGTTAGAAGTGATTTGGTTATGAGGCTATAAAGATGGCTGCACCTCAGCAAAACATTCTTTACAACTTCATAACCTTAAACCCAAAAACTTAAGTTACACAGTAACTTTATAACCTCACATCCTAATCCCTTACAAACTCATCCCTCCCCATGCCCCCTTTAGCTGAACGTCTCCGCCCCACTTCTCTCGACGAATATATCGGCCAGCGCCACCTCGTGGCCCCTGGCGCTGTACTGCGCGAAATGATTGATTCGGGCCGCATAGCCTCCTTTATCCTTTGGGGCCCTCCTGGCGTAGGCAAGACGACGCTGGCGCAAATCATTGCGCACCAACTGAACGCCCCCTTCTACACCCTCTCGGCCGTAAACAGCGGCGTAAAGGAAGTGCGCGAAGTGATAGACCGCGCCGCGAAAAACCAGTTCTTCGGCCAGCAAAGTCCCATTCTCTTTATCGACGAAATCCACCGTTTCTCCAAGTCGCAGCAGGATTCCCTGCTCTCGGCCGTGGAAACGGGCACCATCACGCTCATCGGTGCCACAACAGAAAACCCTTCGTTTGAAGTCATTCGCCCCCTCCTCTCGCGCTGCCAGGTCTACACGCTCAAGAGCCTCGACAAGGACGACCTGCTCACCCTCCTCCACCGCGCCGTCGAGACGGATGCCGTGCTGCGGGAGAAGCAGGTGGAACTCCGCGAAACGGACGCCCTGCTGCGTTACAGCGGGGGCGACGCGCGAAAGCTGCTCGGCCTGCTCGACCTCCTTACGGCCACAGCCTCAGCACCTGTGGTCATCGACAACGAAACCGTTTCGCTCAAGCTCCAGCAAAATCCCCTCGCCTACGACAAACAGGGCGAAATGCACTACGACATCATCTCGGCCTTCATCAAGAGCATCCGCGGCAGCGACCCCGACGCGGCGCTCTACTGGCTCGCCCGCATGATAGAAGGCGGCGAGGACCCGAAGTTCATTGCCCGCCGCTTAGTGATTTCGGCTTCGGAAGACATAGGCCTGGCCAACCCCAACGCCCTGCTGCTCGCCAACGCCGCCTTCGACGCCGTGGCGAAAATCGGCTGGCCCGAAGGCCGCATCCCCTTAGCCGAGGCCACCGTCTACCTTGCCACCTCGCCCAAGAGCAATTCGGCCTACAATGGTATCAACGAGGCGCTCCAGTTGGTGCGCACCACGGGCAACCTGCCTGTGCCGCTCCCCCTGCGCAACGCGCCCACCGAACTCATGGCGCAACTGGGCTACCACGACGGCTATCTCTATCCCCACGACTACCCTGGCAACTTTGCCCCGCA
Organism: uncultured Bacteroidales bacterium; assembly: GCA_946055515.1. Lineage (GTDB taxonomy): Bacteria > Bacteroidota > Bacteroidia > Bacteroidales > Bacteroidaceae > Alloprevotella. Next base: position 3,104 of record CAMGGA010000066.1, on the reverse strand, counting down.
AGCATACCTCCCCGCCGCCATCCAAGGCACCGTCCTGTGGCACCCCTGCGACAACCCCGCCGAAGCCCGCTCGCGCGAACGCATGGAACAGTGTTGGCCGGAACGCAAACGATAGCGGACGCCGCGCTCGGTGTGAAATTTTTCTGTCTTTTTAAGGCTCGACTAACTATTCCGCGAGATTATTTGGTAAGTGGCGGCTTTTTTTCGGATGCTTCCCCCAAAAATCGTTTCATAACAAGCAGATTATTTGTCAATACTTTTAGCAATGAGTTTGAACTTAATGGCGTTTTCCAAGTACCAGGCAAAGGCTGTGGGCCATTGCTCTTGGTCGGAAACGTCAAATGATTGGAAGATGTTGATGCGCGTGGCTTTGGTGGCTTCTCCCCATTCGATGCCTTTGCCAAACTGCGCCTCGAAGTCGGCCTTATGCGCCTCGAAGAGGTGGAAAAGGTCTTTGTTGTCGGGAATGTAGATGCCGCAACTCATGTGCTTCTTTTGGATGCTGGCCGTGAAGCTCAGATGATATTCAGAACTGCCGACGCTGATGTCGTACCAGTTCTGCGGCTGGGCTTTGCGCGTCTTGAAGTGCTTGGTGAAGTCGGGGTTGGCATTCATCTTGTCGTTGAACTTCTGCCAAAAGGCGAGTTGGATCTGCTCCGTATTGTTCAAGCCTGCCACGCTCTTCATCTGTTTGCCCCAATCGTTCGGGCGTTCAATGACGCTGAACTTCGGGGCAATGGCAGAGTCGTCAATCTGCCACAGTTCAATCTCCACGAGGAAGAAGCCGAGGTCGGTGTCGGTGTGTTGGTTCAGCCATTCGATGGCTTGGCGGTGTTCATCGCGGGCACGCTTCACCACCCATACCACCACCTCTGCTCCCTTGCCCGAGGCGTAGGTGATGAGTTTGCCCAAATGGTCATGGTCGGTTTCTTCGAGTTGGTTTTCAATGATAACCTTGCGTCCTGTGCCCTCTTCTTTGGCATAGAGGTCCACATTGAAGTTGCCAACCGACGACTCCCTTTCTTCAAGTTCCAACTCAATGCCTATTTCCTCGCCCAACTTGGAGAGGTTGTGTTCATCGGCCAGCCACTTGGTGAAGTCGTTGGCCTCGTGCGGCCAAATGGACCGCAGGTCTGTTATACGTTTAATCTTTCCGAGTTTCATTGATTTATGCTTCTATTACTTTTATGTTCTTGTCTATAAAGCATATAAAGTGTTGATGGCCTCCTTGCAGTGATTCTCCACCAGCCTTCTGTGCTTTGCTTGTTATATGGCGATAAGCATACCTAAGACAGGAGCGAAAGCAATCATGTCTTCTGCTACCATCCAATTTATGCCATGATGGCTTTCCGCATATTCTTCGCTGATGGTATCTTTTCGAATGGAATGGATCAGGAAGTGCCTAATTGCCGTGCGCGATTCCTCATGCGAGAATGCAAATAGGGCTTCCGAGGTGATGATAGCCTTGTTCTTCTCGCAAGACAAATTCCAAAACGGCGCACTGTCCAGATGTGTGAATGGATTATGATATTCACACTTATAAGGGCTTCCAATAGGAACTACTCTATGCCATATCTCTTTGAACTTGCCCTTTAATTCCTTGTCTAAGAGGATGACATTCGAGGTGATATTTCCTGACTTTACCAAATCCATGACAGCCATAATCATCACGGCCTTGTGAGGAGCATAACATCCATTCTGTTTGTTGCGATTCAATTTGCTGGCTATTTCCAGAAAATAAATGCCACACAGCTCCACCTTCTTTCGGACAAGTGCAGCTTTGACCGCCTCGTCCAACGACACATATACCTCTGTATTCATAAAAGATGTGAGGTCGTTGATTTGGGCTTGAATATTCTGCATATTAGAACATTTATATTGTTACGTCTTGAATCTATTATCTGTTTTTATCAACTTTAAGGTTGGCAAACACGGTATCTATCCTTTTTATCTGCCTTCTGATGAAGAACTTTAAAGACTTCCATAGTGATGTCGCACAGCTATTTATAACCTTTATTGCAACCTCAAATGCTTATCTATTTTAACTTTTTCCACCAAACCATTGGGGAAATGAAACGCGAGTTGCTGGCGGTCAAACTCGGGATGAGCTTTATGGATAATACTATGATACACAGGTGATAGGATGATGATGTTCGAAGTGTCGTTGTTCATGCTCTCGGTGAAAGGTATGATGTGATGTGCCTCCACCACCAATGCGTCGTATTGACTGCCCACTTTTTCGCCAGTCATCTGACACCGGAAATCATAGAGCAACTTCAGAGAGTCACCAATGGAACGGTCAAGTTGGCGAACTTTCTGAAGACGAGTTACCAACTTAATTCCTGCCCCTTTATCCTCACAAGGTTCAAAGTTCTCAAAGGCTATTTCTGTCATCGTTCTTAGCTCGTTCCTTACTTCATCCGTAATAGCTACCGTAATGCAATCTGCAACAAAAACATTCGGTAAATCCGTAGTTTGCAGAGAAAGAAACTCCTGTTGTTCTGCGGGAATCTGAATAACAAACTTTCGGTTTATATTCTCTGGCAAGTTCTTTATTTTCTCCACATAGTTCCAAGTCGAGTAAAAGACCTCACGCAATCGCTTTACCAATTCAGAGCCTTCGCTATACCGTATCTGTAACACATCTGCATGCCCATTATACTTAGATCGGTCAAAACCTTGATTCTTCAGTTGAGCATCATAGCCAACACCATCTATTACCACTTTGATATTACGAGTTTCTCCATGTTCAGGCATACCCCCAGGCATTGCCTTGAGCAACTGGTGAAACTCCACAGGAATTTGAAATCCCTGACGGAGAGTGGAACGATCTACAGCTTTCTTGTAAAGGAACATCACTCTGTGATTTTTCGGAATACAATTTCTTTACTTATCTATCTTCTCCATCGCCTCCTTAGGTTGTCCATATCTACAATATTTCATTCCCACAATGCTGATAAATCCGCGGGGGCAAATGCTTGGTATTCAATTCTTCCACTGTTTTCTTCCTAAACATTCTCATTGATAACTTTTTCACACCTCCACGCAAAGTCCGTCGTAGGCTAAGGTGACAGGTTCGGGAAGCGTGGGGGCCACTGCGGCGT
>CAMGGA010000065.1 GCA_946055515.1 uncultured Bacteroidales bacterium | reverse complement strand
ACGTTCCGCTCAGAGTTTCACCTTCACCTTGGCACCTGCCGATTCATTCTGCAGGCGGTCGAGCGCGGTGACCACGTAGGTAAACTTCTCGCGGCCTCCTTGATAGGGCAACTTGAGGAGTGTTTGCGAGGTCACAGCCACGATGTGCGAAGCGTCGAAGAGGTCAATCTTCTCCCCGTTGCGGAAACGGTACACCACGTAGCTGCGCGCCTCGTCCATCACCTGTTTCGCCTTCGGTGCGGTCCAGAAGAGGTAGTAGCCGTCGGGCATCCACATCGCCTTCACCTTGCGCGGCTTCTTCGGTTCCTTGTCGTCGATGAAGGGGAAAAGCGGCTGCAGGGCCGGCGTGCGGTGGTAGCGTTGCTGGAGCGCGGCGGCATAGTTGCCCTCGTTGCGCACGAGTGCCGCGGAGTACCACATACAGGAGCCCTGGATGCCACGCAGCGAGCGTTGCAGGCGGAACTTCTCGGCCATCTGGTTTTGCTGCGGGTTCTTCAGGTCGGCTGCCTTCACGGTGCGTTCGATGTCCTGCCCGATGATGAGCGGCCGTCCGCCCGCGAAGCGGCTCCACCACTTGATGAGTTCCTCGTAGTCGGCAGTGCGGTGTCCGATTTCCCAGTAGAGTTGCGGCACGGTGTAGTCCACCCAGCCCTTGTTAATCCAATAGAGCACGTCGGCGTAGAGGTCGTCGTAGTTCTGCAGGCCGCGGGTCTGCGAACCGGGGATGTTGGTTCCTGCTGTGGCATTGTGGTAAATGCCAAACGGGCTCACGCCGAACTTCACCCACGGTTTGACGGCGCGAATGCTGTCGTGGAGCATTTCGATGAACATGTTCACGTTGTAGCGTCGCCAGTCGCGGATGTCCTCGAAGCCGTTGCGGTGCTGCTGGAAAGTGCGTTGGTCGGGGATGGCCACCCCGGCGGCGGGATAGGGGTAGAAATAGTCGTCGATGTGGAGGCCGTCCACGTCGTAGCGGCGCACGATGTCGGCGGCCACGCGGCAGATGTACTTGCGGTTCTCGTGGAGGCCCGGGTCGAAGAGATAGAGCCCGTCGTACTCGAAGAAGCGTTCGGGGTAGAGGAGGTAGGGGTGCGTGGAGGCCAGTTCGCGCGTGCCCTTCGTCTTGGCGCGGAAGGGGTTGATCCACGCGTGGAGCTCCATGCCGCGGCGGTGGCACTCGGTGACCATCCAGGCCAGCGGGTCCCAGTAGGGCGAAGGCGTCTTGCCCTGTTGTCCCGTGAGGAACCGGCTCCAAGGCTCGAAGGGCGAGTTGTAGAGCGCATCGGCCTCGCCGCGCACCTGGAAGATGACCGTGTTGATGCCGCATTGCTTCATCACGTTGAGCTGGTTCGTGAGGTTGGCCTGCATGGCGTTGCGGTCCATGCCCTGGAACTGGCCGTTGATCATTTGGATCCATGCCCCGCGAAATTCGCGTTTGGGGGGCAGGTTGTTTTGTGCGAAGCCCGCGAGGGCGAAGCAGAGAGCGAGTACGAGGGTACAGATGGTTCTCATTCGACGTGTACGTTTTTAAATTGCGCGCCAAAGTTATAAAAAATCAACGAAGCCCTGCCGATTTGCGGCCATAGAGTTGAAAAACGGTTCGCTCCAGGGGGTTAATCCGCGTGGCTTCGCCGTTTCCGCTTCCCTGTTTGTGCAAAAACAACTCGGCACATAGGATTTTCAGTCGCTGCGATTGAAATTTCAAATCCAGGGATTGAAAATCCGATGTGCCGAGTTGGAAGGGAGAGGCCGTGGGGAGGGTACGGGGCAGGGTGGGGCGCTTAGAAGTCAGCGCGGTCGAGCAGCACCTTGCCCTGCGTGTCCTTCACCGTGATGCGCAGTTGCGGACCGCTTTTCTCTACAATCATCACCGTGGCGTGGCCCCCGGCGCTGTCAGCAAGAGGGACAGGCTACACAAAAGTGCTGATTTCATGACGAAAAAAGAATTCAAGCTATAAGGTAAAAGTGTAGGCAAATGAAACTGGGGCTACCGCACAATGAGCTTCTGCGTATGAGCCTGACGCGTGCCCTTGGCGAGGCCCTGCACTACATACACGCCGCGCGGGAGCGGGGCAGAGGCGTTCAGTTCCTGGCCTGCGGCATTGAAGAGGCGGATGCGGGAGCAGGGCTGCGTGGGACGGAGGCGGCCCGTGGCGTCGACCGTGAAGCGGAGCGGGGCTTCCTGCTCCACGGTGCCGATGCCCGAGGGGTCACCGCCGAGGCGCACGTGGGCTGCGTTGAGCACTTCGTTGAACTTGAGGTTCGACTTGTCGAAGAGGTGGACGTAGGCCATGAGGCGGCAGTTCTTGCGCTGCCAGGCGGCGTCCCATGCCACGGGGGCAAAGTCCACGCTGAACTTGTTGTCCGCGTCGAGCGTCAGCTGGTCGCCCGTGGCCACGGTGCAGTAGTTCACGCGCTTCACCCCGTTGTGCTTGAAGCGGTCGCGGAGGTCGCCAGGTGCGCCTTCGTCGTCGAGGCCCTTCTGCGGGTACTTGTCGAGGCCGATACTGTCCTCCACGAGGTAGACAGAGAGGTAGAGCGGACGGCCCGAGGCAGCCATTTCCTTGTTCACCCGGCCCGAAACGGTGCAGCCGATGCCTTCTTCCGTCTCGTTCAGGGCTATGTCGATGCCCGCCATGGCGGGACGCACGGCAGCCTGGGCGAGGGCCGAGGCGTAGGGCTCTGTTTCGGCCACCTGCGCCGTGAGGATGGGCGTTTCGGCACCCACGGGCACCACGCGGTCGTACATGACGGCGGGGTTGAACGTGTCACCCGCGGGACCGAAGAGGTAGAGCAGTTCGTCGTCCACGGGTTGCGTGAAAGCGTCTTTCTGGAAACCGCTGTGGTGCGAGACGTAGACGAGGTCGGAGAGCGTGTGAGCTTCCATGGCGAGGTCGAGGAAGTAGAACATGAAGGGGCACGCCGTGCAGTACTGGCTGGTGAACTCTTCGACGAGGGGCACGCGCGTGAAGGCATCTTCGGTCACGTAGTGCCACGTGCGGCCGGGCATCACGGCCTGTGCGTCCTCGCCGTCCACGCGGCTCACGCTCAGGTCGAGCCACTGGTTCGTGCCGAGGCCGCTGCCCGTGTAGACGCTCATCGGGAGCACGCGGCCTTCGTGGGGCGCGAGCGGCTCGTCAAAGCTCACTTCTGTCTCGTGGGGCGTTTCGTCGCCCTGGCCCAGCATCTGGAGCGTCAGCTTGCTCACGGGTTTGTCCGAAAGGTTGGTAAACGACACCTTGCCCGCGAAGGGCTTGGAGGGTTCTACCACCAGGGGTGCGTGGGCCGTCTGGGCAAACACGGCGCGCTCGAGGGCGGGGGCGGCTTCGTCGTCGAGGATGGCGAAGATGAGGAGTGCACCGCGGTCAGTGTACTGCTTCCAGCCCTGGTCCTGGAGGTTGAACCAGCAGGCCTGGGGCACGTTGATGGCGTCGTAGGCGCCGATGGGGTAGCGGTCGCCGAGGGTCTCGAAGACCTGGAGACCGACGTAGAGCGGCTGGTCGCCGATGGTCACGGGTTCGTCGAAATAGATGTTGTTCCAGCCTTTTTCAAAGCGGCACACGACTTGTGTGGGCTCGGCCTCGGGGCTGCCTTCGGCCCACTGGATGAGGGAACGGCCCTGGCGCTGCTGGTCGTACTCGTTGCTCATGAAGCAACGCACGCCGAGCACCTGGTGGCCCTTGAGGCGGGCTACGGCGGGGTCGGTCTGGGGGTCGAGACAGATATAGGCGGCCAGGAAACCGTTCTCGCCGATGCCCTGGTATTTCAGTTCCATGCTGTCGCACACTTCGGGCGCATAGCCGTAGCGCGGGAAGTCCTGGGCCGCGGCCACTAAGGGCACGAGGCAGAGGGTCAGCATGAAGAGAAAGAATTTCTTCATCTTAATGTTTATTTTGCAGGAGTGAATAATGCGGCTGCAGGGGATGTAAGGATTTCTGCAGGGAATAAAAAGATTTGGCAAGGAAAAAGTCGGGCGGAACGGCCCCGTGCGGAGACCGTTCCACCCGTGCTTGTACTTAGAAGGCTACTTTCAGGGCGGGTGCGCCGTTGCGAACCTTTGATTTCACCACGTAGACGCCGTGGAGGCCGCGGAGCGAACCCACGCGCATGCCGGCAAGGTTGTAGACCTCGGCGGGAGCGCCGTCGAGGTAGACTTCGCCGTTGCGCACCTCGAGTCCGCGTACCGATTCGAGGTTCTCGATGCCCGCAGGCAGGGGCACGGCGGCTTCGGTGCTGTTGATGATTTCGCGGCTCAGGTTGTCGTTCTTCGGACCGCGGTTCACGAAGGCGATGACGCTGAGCTTGGTGGGGTCGTAGTCAGAGTACATGCGCGCTTCGAAGTGCTTGCTGAACGAACCGTCGGCCTCGAGCGTCAGGGCCTTGCCCCAGTAGCTGTTGAGGATTTCGCGGATGACGTTGTAGTGCGTGTAGGTCGACGTGGGCTGGTCGCCGGTCTTGTCGTCCCAGAATATCTGGCTGTCGCTCACCACGTCTTTTTCCATCAGGTAGACCGTGAGGTTCAGGGCCTCGCCTTCGGGCATCACGCCAGGGGCCACGTCGCCCGTCACGTCGATGAGGATCTTGCTGTTGTCCTCGTTCCACGTCGGTACCACGTTCACGGAGGCGAAGGTCGGGCGCTGGAGGGCCGCGTCGTACATGCCGCTGGCCATGCCCGGGTAGGGGATGCCGTAGAGGAAGGGCGTGCCGGCGATGGGGGAGAGGTTGTTGAGGTAGTCGGCGCGGTCGATGCAGAGGTTGGGCAGGTAGATTTTCATCGAGTCGCCCGCGCAGAGGCTGAGCATGGCGTAGAGCGCGTCGTTCTTGCCCGTCATGAACTGGTCGTCGAGGTGCTGGTTAATGAGCGTCATGCGGTCGGTATAGTCCTTGAAGTCGGCCATGAAATAGTCGTCGAAGTAAGTCGGGACCATGTAGCTGTTTTCAGAACCGAAGAATTCCACCGTCGGGCGGAAGACATAGTTCGCAGCCACCTCGGCGGGCACGGCAATGAAGGACACGTCCTTCGTCACGGGATCGGCCACGGCGTTGCCGTTCACCTTCGTCAGTTTGGCCTGGGCGGCTCCCGAACCGAGGTAGGTGAGGGGCAGTGTCACGCGCTTGCTTTCGGCAGGCTGGATGGGCGAAGAGAGCTTCACTTCGGTGCTGGCCGAGGCTTCGCCCTGCACAGTGGTCATCTCCAGGCTGCTGATGGGGTTGGAGCCTCGGTTGGTGATGGTGAAGATGGCTGCGGAGGGTTCGTCCTTCTTGCCGATGTGTTCGTAGCGGAGGCCGTCGACGGCGGCGAGGTCCTGGAACTGTCCCTTCGTGTCGTGGACCACGAGCATGATGGCCATGGTGCCGAGCGACTTGAGGTCGTGCCAGATTTCCTTTCCCTGGGTGTCGGTTTCGCCGTTGTAGAGGAAGCAGCTGTTGTCCACGTTCTGGGGGTAGAACTTGGGGATGCAGCAGAGGTTGGCCTTGAGGTCGGTGTAGTAGCCCACCACGAGTTCGTCCACATCGGGGATGGTGAAGGACTCGAGGAGGGTAAGCTCGTTCCAGCCGAAGGCCACCATGCCTTCGCCCGAGGCGAGGTTTTCGCCGTCGAAGGAGGTGCGGACGAACATCTCGAGTTCGCCCTTCTCGTCCTGCTCGTCCCAGCCGATGCGCAGCGACTTCACTTCGCCGCCAATGTAGTCCTTAAACATGTCGCGGGTGAGCTTCACGGCCACGCCGACGCGGCAGTCCGTCGATTGCGACAGGCCGTCCCAGGGGTAGATGTAGTCGGAGTAGTTGCAGTGGCCGAGATAGATTTTGCCTTCCTGTGCGTCGGAAGCGCTGGCCACGGGGGCCGCTGCCGCAGCGGGTTGCGGCAGGCTGTTCTGCCAGATGTGCTGGGCCCGGGCCACGCCGGCGGCGCAGAGCAGGAAGAGCACGAAGGATAGGGTTTGGGTGTAATAGTTCTTCATAAGCTGTGGGTTGTATGGTGTTTGTAAATTCTTGGCGTACAGACTGGATTTTTACCTTGGCTTTTGGCGGCGAAGATAGCGGTTTTGGGAATGTCGGGCCAAGAAATTACCGTTTTTCTTCCCCTTTCTACCTATTTATAATGATGAAACGGCCGCAAACGGGGCGGATTTCCCCTTTTACGTCTTCTGTGTTCAACGTGAGGCCCCCAGGGCTGGCCTTTGGTTCATAGCTGTTACGTGCTAACATCAAGCGTTCAACGAGGAGGCCCGAAGGGCTGACCTTTAGCTCATAGCAGTTACGTGCAAGTGGCAAGCGTTCAACGAGGAGGCCCGAAGGGCTGACCTTTAGATCATAGCCCAGGCTGTAAGGCCTGGGTAGCGGGCGACTACACGATGAGCCCTGTAAGGGCGGCAGCTCTATGCGGGCGAATAAGGGTGCCGCCCTTACAGGGCTCATCGGATGTAGCCTAACCGAACCCAGGGCTTCACCCTGGGCTATGTGCTAAAGGTCAGCCCTTCGGGCCTCTGCGTTGAACGCTTGCCACTTGCACGTAACTGCTATGAGCTAAAGGTCAGCCCTTCGGGCCTCCGCGTTGAACGCTTGATGCTTGCACGTAACTGCTATGATCTAAAGGTCAGCCCTTCGGGCCTCCTCGTTGAACGCTTGATGCTTGCACGTAACAGATCGACACAAGACAATAACGCTTGTCGGCAGCCTTTCATGCGATAGGTGACATCAAAACTATTTCGCCGAGATGCGGAGCTTGTAGCTGAGCGGGCGGTTCGGCACGCGGTACTGCGGGAGCGTGAATACGTCCTGTCCGCAGGACGCGTTGCCCACGCCGCAGAGCCAGGCGTCGAGGTGGAGCACCGTGAAGGGGCGCGGGGAGAGTTCCCACAGGTGCGAAGCGTTCATCAGTTCTGCGTCGGTGTGCTGCTGGGCGGAGAAGGACACGGCGCCCTCCGTCTGGATTTGCAGGGCGAAGCCGTCGCGGGCGGTCAGCGTGAGTTCGCGCAAGCCTTCGCGGCTGCCTGCACTCTGCGGCTTCACGTAAGCTTCGGGCAGCTGCGCCACCGTCGTCGAATAGCGGCCCACGAGTGTGCCATCCTTGCGGTCGTTGGTGTTCTCCCAAGGTCCGTGTGCGTAGTAGTCCACTTGCGAGAGCGCACTGTCGAGGTAGCAGACGAGGCCCGCGCGGCGGAGGTGGTCGGTGTGCGGCGTGAAGCGCGCTTCCACGTCGACGATGCCCTGCGGGTAGATCGTGTAGTCGATTTCGGTGGAGCAGAGCGAGCCGGCGCGGCGCGTCTGGACAACGGTGAGGCCGTCTTTCTCCACCACCTTCAGTTCACCCTTCGGCTCCAGGCCCGGGTCCGTTTGGCCGAAGCGGTCGTTTTCGATCCAGCGGTGGTTGTCGTAGCGGAAGCCTTCGCCTTCGGCCAGCACCTGGCGGCCATTGAACGCGAGGCCCGTGAGCTGAGCCGTTTCGTTGTCGAAGGTCAGCTGCACGCGGCCGTTGCCGATCTTCGTCTCGTGGAGGGCGGACGTCTGCATCATCTCGGGCGCCTTGGCGTCGGCCTTCAGCGCGGCGAGCGGGGCGCGGCGGGCAAGTTCGTACTGGCGGTGTGCCACGGGGTGGCCTGCTTGGGCGAAGGTCTGGTTCGTGCGGTGGCAAACCACGAGGTTGAGCAGCACTTCCTGGCCCGCAGCCTGCGCCTTGGCCAGTTTCACCTTCGGGAGCTTGAGCGTGAGCACGAGGCTGTCGTCCGCAGCCACGTCGGGCAGGGCCACCGTCTTGCTGCCCACGATGCGGCCGTTCACCACGGTTTCGTAGCGGAGCGAGAACGCGTTGAGGTTGTAGAAAGCGTAGGCGTTTTTAAGCTGCACGCGGACCGTGTTCTGCTTCGCGTCGCTTTCGAGCAGGCGGAACTTGATGTATTGATAGGCAGCCTTCACCTCGGCGAGCTTCGCGCTTTCCTCGCGCGTGGCGGGCAGGATGCCGTTGGAGCAGAAGTTGCCCTGGTGCGGGCCGGGGAAGTCGTAGCCCGTGTGGAGGCGGTAGATGCCCTGCTTGATTTCCTTCGGTTCGTAGATGGCCTGGTCCACCCAGTCCCAGATGCAGCCGCCGATGGTCGAATTGCTGTTCTCGATGACATCCCAATACTCCGTGAGGTTGCCGATGGCGTTGCCCATGGCGTGGGCGTACTCGCAGAGGAACATCGGCTTGTCCATGTTCGACGTGTTCTGGTTCATCCACGCCATGCCCGGGTACATTTTCGAGTAGAAGTCGGAGAAGCGTCCGCCGCCATAGCTGCCGTTGGAGCGCGTGCCCTCGTAGTGGACGGGACGGCTGTCGAGCCGTTTCGCCGCGTCGTAGCAGGGACCGAAATTCTCGCCGTTGCCGGCCTCATTGCCGAGGCTCCACATCACCACCGAGGGGTGGTTGCGGTCGCGCAGGACCATGCGGTCGATTCGGTCCACGAAGGCCGGCACCCACGACTTGCGGTCGGAGATGCCCTGGTTCGCGTGGTCCTCGAGGTCAGCCTCGTCGCAGGTGTAGAGGCCGTAGTAGTCGAACATGGCATACATGCGGGCGTCGTTGGGGTAGTGCGAGGTGCGGATGGTGTTGATGTTGTTCTGCTTCATGAGCAGCACGTCGCGGAGCATTTCCTCCGTCGTCACGGCGCGGCCGTGGAGCGGCGACGTGTCGTGGCGGTTCGTACCCTTGAGGAGCACGCGCTGTCCGTTCACGTAGAGCAGCGACTGCTTCACCTCGATGTCGCGGAAACCGTATTTCGTGGAGAAAGCCATCTCCTCGCGGCCCTCGGCGTCCAGCTGCACCACGACCACCGTGTAGAGGTTGGGCGTCTCAGCGCTCCAGAGCTGCACGTCCTTCACGCCGCCGATCACGGCCGTCCAGACTGTGCCGTCGCCGGCCTGGCCCGAAAGTCCCGCGGGGGTGGTTTCGCCCACGAGCTGGCCCTGCGGGTCGTAGAGACGGACGCGGAGCTGCTTGGCGGCCTTGGCCTCGCGGTCGCGGGCCCCTGCGCCGAAGCGGAACTCCATCTTCAGGTCGGCCGTGTGGCGGTCCGGCGAGAGCGAAGTGGTGAAGTAGTGGTCGCGCACGCTGATGGCGGGAACGTTGTAGAGATAGACATCGCGGAAGATGCCCGACATGCGGAACATGTCCTGACATTCGAGGTAGGAACCGTCGCTCCAGCGGAACACCTGCACGGCGAGGCGGTTCTCCCCCGTGCGGAGGTAGGGCGTGAAGTCAAATTCAGCCACGTTGTTGGCCCCCTGCGTGTAGCCCACGTAGTGGCCGTTGAGCCAGACGAAGGCTGCCGAATAGATGCCGCCGAAGTGGATGAACGTGCGGCGGTTTTCCCAGCCTTCGGGCAGGTTGAAGGTGCGCACGTAGGAGCCCACAGGGTTGATGCCGTAGTTCTTGCCCCCGTCGTTGAAGCCCGGGCGGGCCTTGATGAAGGGCGGCGTGTTGGAGTGGGGGTATTCGACGTTGGCATAGATGGGCCGGTCGTAGCCCATCATTTCCCAGTTCGAGGGCACGGGGATGGTGTCCCACGCCGAAGTGTCGAAGCCTTCTTCAAAGAAGTTCAGCGGGCGCTGGTCGGGCTGCGGCACGAAGTGGAAGCGCCACGTGCCGTTGAGGCAGAGGTAGCGGCTGTTCTGCGGTGTGGTCCACGGCGTGGCAAAGTAGTCCTTGTCGGCGCGCATGGCGGCTTCCGACTCGTAGGGCAGGTAAGTGGCCACGGCAGCCTCCTTGTTTTCGGCGAATATCGTTTCGTCTTCCCAGTAAGGCGCCTTGATTTTGGGCTTTTCCACCTGTTCGAAGGTGAACCACGCCGAGCGGTCGTCGGCCTGGTAGTCCACGCTGCGGAGCAAGCCGTCGCGGAGGGCATACATCTTGCCCTGTTTCGAGGCGCCCATGCTGCGGATGAGGTATGCGCCCTTCTGTCCCTTCACGGGTTCGAAGCAGAATTGCGCATTGTTCCACACACCCTCCTGTGCAGGCCACTGGATGAGCCATTCGATGGCCGTGTTGCCGCCGGCGTCGTCGAAGTTTTGCGGATAGAAGGCGTTTTCCACCACGCGGCGGTCGAGGTCGAGCATCTTTACGCTCCAGTACTGTCCGCGGTTCAGTTCGTCGGCCTTTTCGCCCACGATGCGTGCGTTGTTCTCGCCCGAGTCGCCGTTGCCCAGCAC
>CAMGGA010000064.1 GCA_946055515.1 uncultured Bacteroidales bacterium | reverse complement strand
AACCTCACACATCGTTCGTCGCGCACTTCAGTTCGTTTTCAACAGACGTTTTTCTAAGACACTTTCGGCTGCGCTCGGCATAATCCAAGCAAGCTTAGCTTCTGCTCTCGCTTGCACGAAAGTTCTTTGAGACTTTCGGCTGCGCTCGGCATAGTGAAAACAAGTTTTCCCTCTGCTCTCACTTGCACGAAAGTTCTTTGAGACTTTCGGCTGCGCTCGGCATAGTGAAAACAAGTTTTCCCTCTGCTCTCACTTGCACGAAAGTTCTCGCCATGGCAAAGCTCAAACAAGTTTGGCTTTGCTCATTTGGCTGAACGAAAACGTTCACTAAAGCAATTTGTCAAGTTGCAAGGTGTCGCCCTTGACCAGCACGTGGCCGTTCACCACGTCGAAGTCCTTTACTTTCTTTTCCAGTTCCGTGAGGTTGATCAACACACCGATGGCCTCACCGCCGTCGCGCGTGGTCATTGCGTAGCGGTCGCCTTCGCGCAGCGAGCCGTAAATCTTGCCATCCGTGCCGTCCATCGCCGTCCGTGTCACATAGAGCGTATCGCCCTTGTCGGCAACCAGCGTGAAAGTACTCATGCCAAATTCTCCCCCCACACCGTAGCGCGTGGAGTCGGGCACTTGGTCGGCCGCCTCTACCCGAACATCGTTTACTTCGTCAGGCTGGACCTCCTGCTGCACCTTTTTGCCACAACCGCCCCCAAGGAGCATACTGAGAGAAAGCACACAAAGTGCAAGACTGATCTTGATTTGTTTCATGGGACAGGAATATTAGGGAACAGACTGCACACACAGCGTACAGACAAAAGAAGGGTAAAAGGTATAGAAAACGGGGAATCTTTCCGTTCGGCGCACGGTGGCAAGTAGCTGTCCCGGCGCAGCAGCTTGCAGGGAAATGTCAGCGATCAAGTCCAGTTCCTTCGTGCCCACATATTTATAGACAGCTTCCTTCGCGCTCCAGAGCAGCGTAGCAGCCTGCTCCTCCGTGAGCCCGGGAAAGCCCCCGAGCAGCGGAAGTTCTTCGGGAAGGAGGAAACGCCGGGCCACGCGCAACGCAGCCCTGCCCCACCCTTCTATGTCCAGACCGTGACGCTCACGTGCCACGCTCAGTCCGTAGGAACGCCCCGTGTGCGACACACTGATTTCCCACTCGCTTCCTTCTGCAAAAGGCCGTCCCGTGGACTCATGGCCAATACGCACACGCGGCCCCAGCAGGGCGCAGGCAAGCATATCGACCGAAAGCCTTTCCACGAAGCGATTCTTCTTGAAAGCCGCATAGCGTTCAAAGGGCAAGAGCGGAAAAGCGCAATGGGCGAGGTCGGCAAGCTGAGACGCTGAGAGCTGGTGTTGCCATACATAGACAACAGGCAAGCCCTCGCTGCCTGACGCACGGTGCCGGCCAACGTAGCGCAACGCTTCTTCCTCGAGCAACATAACGCGGACAAACAACCTCTTAGAACGGACAATCTTCGGGTGCACCCGCTGGTTTAGCCCCGGGCTGTGCCGTTGCGGGCTTATCCTGCGGAGAGGCAGCCGCAGCCGTGCGGGGCGTGAGCATCTCCATGTTCGAGCCCCACACTTCGGTCACGTAGTGCGTCACCCCGCGTTTGTCCGTATAGTTGCGGTAACGCAGTTCGCCCTCGATGAAGAGTTTGTCGCCCTTGTGTACATAGCGTTCAGCCACCTCGGCCAGCCTTCTCCAGAGCAGCACAGTGTGCCACTCCGTGCGTTCGGGTACCTGCGTACCATTCTCCAGCGTATAGCCCGGTGTACTGGTCGCCAGGCGGATGGTTGCCATGCACAAGCCGGCATCGACATAGCGGATTTCGGGTTCCTTACCCACGTTTCCGATGAGCATCACCTTGTTGAGAGACATAGACAAGCACGTTGCGTGTAGATAAACAAATGGATTTTACAAAGGGAAGCTTGGGGTTAGTTCCGCAGCAGCGGAAGGTCAGCGAATGCGGTCAGCAGCACGCACCAACGCCTCATCCCGGCGGATGCCACGGCGCGCCATCACCAAGCAGACCAAGCCCAAGAGCGGGAAGATGAGTCCGCAGCCGGGCTGGACCTCCATCTCCAAGCGCGCAGCCAAGGAAACGGCGTAAACACCGACCGTAACCATCCACGCCACATTCGCCATCATGGCCCAAGCCACCTTCTTCAACTGCGAGCGGCGGTTCTTGAAGCCCAGCAGCGCAACGAGGGGAAGAACAATGGCCAAGAGCGAAAGCACGAGCACGCCGTAGGGCATACGGCCTGCGAGGGCCTCGACCTGTGCCGCCTCGTAGTGGCAGGCATAGAGCGAGAATGCCTGTGCGCCCTGTTCAAACTGGACCAAAGGGACCATATAGGCAAACACGGGCACAATGGCAGCCAAGAGAAGGTAGAGACTTTGGATGCGCTGTATCATGCTTCACCGGCCAGATTTTCCTTGTCCTTGGCAGGATTGCGGAAATAAATATTCTTGTGCAAAAACTCGTCGGCAGCCATCAGCGTCGGTTTCGGCAACTTCTCGTAGTAGCGGGAAATCTCGATCTGCTCGCGGTTTTCAAAAGTTTCCTCCAAGTTGTCGTTGGCTGTGGCAAACTCCTTCAGCTTGCGGGCCAGGTCTTCCTTCATCTGCGCGCTGATCTGGTTAGCGCGCTTCGACATGATAGCCACACTTTCGTAGATGTTCCCCGTGCCTTCGCAGAAGTCCATCAAGTTGTGCGTCACAGTGTTCGTGGGTGCCTTGCTTTTCTTGTAGTCCATATCTTGATTAAAGATTTATATACAGATTGATTTCTTCAGGGATTTCGATTCCATGGTGCGTTTCCGGCCACTATTCCTGCTCGGTCGTCACGTACTTCTTCGCCTTGCTGAACAGGCCCTCAGCCTCTTTCCTATACTTCGACTCGGGATATTCCGTGACAAACCCGTAGTACTCGTCGATGGCATTGTGGTAGCGTTCCTCCTTCTTCTCCTCCACGCTGAGTGCGGCCAGGGCGAATTTCGCACGCAGAATCAGGATGGCGAAATCCTCCCTCCGCGAAGTGTAGGGATAGTCTTTGACTGCATTTTCTGCCGTCAGGATACACGCGCCGTAGTTACCGTTGCGGCCATTGCCCGTGTACGCTCCCAAGTTGTAGTAAAGCTTTGCGGAGAGATATTCCTTCTCCACGAGCAAGTCCTGCAACTTGAAGATATAGTCCTGCGCCAGCTGCCGTTTCGGACTGGCGGGATGGTATTCGATAAAGTTTTGGAATTCCGTCACCGCCTCGAAGGTAGGGGTCTGGTCGAGTCGCGGGTCATTGACCAGTTCATAGAGCGCTTCGGCACACTGGAAGCGAGCGATTTCCGCGTATTTACCCCTCGGATAAGTCTGGTAATACTTTCTCATCACCGTGGCGGCCGCCTCATAGTTTTTGGCCTTCAGGTTGCAGAGTCCCGTCAGGTAGAGCGACTCTTCACCCTGTTCCGTGCCTTTGAGCACCGAAATCACATCTTGCAACAGGAGCGCGGCGCGGTTGTACTGCCCCTCCGCGTAAAGCTGTTTTGCAGCTTCGTATTTATACTCGTAGTCTTGCGTCTTCACGATGCGGCTATAGTCGTTGCACGACCACAACGCCATGGCGCAGCAGACCCCCAAGAGGAAATGTTTCATCGTTTTTGAAGAATTTTCGGGCAAAGGTAAGAAGAAAACAACGTATATCACGAAACCAGCCCCACTTTTTAACGTTTTTCTGATTTATCGCGGAATCACGCGGGGGCGAGACTGCCCCAGCCTGTTCCCCTCCACGCTCAACCGGTGCCGGGTTGCCGCAAGCGTGGGGATTAACGGCTGCCCGGAAGGAGGGCGGCGCTCACGTAGTGCTGTACCTGTTCCTTGTAGCTGTCGGAGATGGGGAGGTACCTGCCTGCTATCTGTATCTGGCCGCGCTCTATGACTTCCACTTGGTCGAAATTGACAATGAAGGAGCGGTGGATGCGGAAGAACTGCGACGAAGGGAGGACAGCTTCGATGGCGCGCATGGACATCAGGGAGAGGATGGGTTTGGGGGTGTCGATGAGGTGGATTTTCACGTAGTCCTTTAACCCTTCCACGTAGAGGATGCGGGAGAAACGGACGCGTATCAGCTTATACTCGCTCTTGACGAAGATGTAATCGGGCTTCGATTCGCTGTCGCTAAGCGCAGAGTTGGCCGCAGGGCTATCGGCGGTAGTATCACTGGGGACTGCTGCGGGGCTTGCAGACGAAGCGGACGACAGGCCACCGTCGCGCCCTCCGACTGTGGCGAACCACTGCTGGGCACGGCTCACGGCGGCCACGAAGTCGGTGTAGCTGATGGGCTTGAGGAGGTAGTCGAGGGCATTCACCTTGTAGCCTTCGATGGCGTACTGGCTGAATGCAGTGGTGAAGACGATGCGCGTGTGGCGGGTATCTAGACCAACAGGCGTTTTGGCTCGACCAAACGGATGAATGGATGGCCCTACTGGGCGTTTTCCCTCACTTTGCGGAAGAGGTCGGAGGCGAAGATGAAGTTGTTGAGGAGTTCGTTGTCGGAGTGCATCACGTCGTCCTTCGTGCCTTCCCAGGCGGCGCTTCCCTGGTAGATGAAGAGGATGTGTTCGCCGATACCCATCACGGAGTTCATGTCGTGGGTATTGATGATGGTGGTGGTGTTGAACTCCTTGGTGATGTGGTGGATGAGCTGGTCGATGACGAGGGAGGTCTTGGGGTCGAGTCCGGAGTTGGGTTCGTCGCAGAAGAGGTATTTGGG
Source organism: uncultured Bacteroidales bacterium (assembly GCA_946055515.1). GTDB lineage: Bacteria > Bacteroidota > Bacteroidia > Bacteroidales > Bacteroidaceae > Alloprevotella. The sequence goes on along the minus strand of CAMGGA010000064.1, from coordinate 5,482 downwards.
GTTGAGGGCAATGGCGCGGGCGATGGCCACGCGCTTCTGCATGCCGCCCGAGATTTCGCCGGGGAACTTGGCCTCGGCGTCGCCGAGATTGACGTGCTCGAGACAGAAGCGGGCGCGGCGCACGCGGTCCTTGTAGCTGTCGTTGGAGAACATGTCGAGGGGGAACATGACGTTCTCGAGCACGGACATGGAGTCGAAGAGGGCTGCATTCTGGAATATCATGCCCATCTCGCGGCGCAGCAGGGCGCGCTCTTTCTTCGACATGGACATGAAGCTGCGGCCGTCGTAGAGGACGTCGCCCTGGGTGGGTTCGAAGAGGCCCACGATGTTCTTGATGAGCACCGTCTTGCCCGAACCGCTTTGGCCGATGATGAGGTTGGTCTTGCCGCTGTCGAAGACGGAGGTGATGCCTTTGAGCACTTCTTTGTCGTCAAAGGATTTATGGAGATTGCGGATTTCTATCATGAGAGGATTTGTGTCAGGAAGAGGTCGGAGAAGAGGATGAGCATGGAACAGGAGACGACGGCGTTGGTGCTGGCCTTGCCCACTTCGATGCTGCCGCCTTCGACGGTGTAGCCGTAGAAGGAGGAGACGCTGGCGATGATGAAGGCGAAGAAGAGGGACTTGACCACGCCCATCCAGAAGAACCAGGGCTCAAACATGTGCTGCAGACCCGCGGTGAGGTCGCTCGGGGTGATGATGTGGCCGATGTAGGCGGTGGCGTAGGCACCGACAATGCCGCTCACGGTGCTGAACACGACGAGCAGGGGCATGATGGTGATGAGTCCGACGATTTTGGGCAGGATGAGGAAGGAGGCGGGATTGACGCCCATGATTTCGAGGGCGTCTATCTGCTGCGTGGTGCGCATGGTGCCGAGTTCGGAGGCGATGTTGGAGCCTACCTTGCCCGAAAGGATGAGACACATGATCGAGGAGGAGAACTCGAGGAGCATGATTTCGCGGGTCACGTAGCCCGACACCCAGTGGGGCATCCAGGGGCTCTGGATGTTGAGCTTGATCTGGATGCAGATGACGGCTCCGATGAAGAAGGAGATGAGGAGCACAATGCCGATGGAGTCCACGCCGAGCTGCACCATCTCCTTGACGTATTGCTTCATGAACATGCGCAAACGCTCGGGACGGGAGAAGGTGCGCCCCATCAGAATGAGGTAGCGCCCGAAAGCATGGAGAAATTTGAGGAGTATCATGGGGAAGCTGATTGTTTCTTGGGGTTATTGGGTTATTGGGTTATGGGGGAATGGGGATATGAGGTTATAGGGTTATCATATTACTGGCTAAAATGCTCCAGCCGCTCAAGGAGTGACCGGTGTGCGCCGCGGTATTTGTTTTCAAGCGTTCAACGCACGCCCCGAAGGGGCAACGAGCCCACAGCCCAGGGCAAGCGAGCGCAGCGAGCGACACCCTGGGTTTGGTCAAGACGCCAACGATACGCCCCCGGAGGGGGCAAAAGCAGTGGCAGAACTCACTGCTCGTCTTCCTTCGGCGGGGCGAGCGCCTCGGGCTTCAGCCGTCCCTGCTCGTCAAAGAGGCCGTAGGTGGTGCGGAGCACGCGGAACTCTGTGCGGCGGTTCAGCGAGTGGCAGACTTCCTGCTCTTCCTTAGGCAGGGCAAGGATGTAGGCCACGGAGAGCGTGTCGCCCTCGTGGAGGAAGGGGTAGGTCTCGGTAAGCCGACGGTTCACGATCTTCGGCACCGTTTCGCCGTAGCCCACAGCCGTGAGCCGGTCGGGCTGGATGCCGTGTTCTGTCAGGTAGCGCACCACGCTTTCGGCACGGCGCTGGGAGAGTCGGAGGTTGTAGGCGTCGTTGCCGCGGAAGTCGCAGTGGGCCGCGAGTTCGATGGTCACATTGGGATTTTCCTTCAGCATGTTCGTCAGGCGGTCGAGGGCTTCGCACGACTCGGGCGTGAGGTCGGCTTTGTCGAACTCGTAGAAGACGTTTCGAACCAACACGGGGACGCTTACGCTCGGCAGGGGGAACTGGAGCACATGCTGCTTCTCTACCTCGACGGTGTCGGCACGGAGTTCATTGCGCACATTGAGGTAGCCCTTGCAGGTGGCAAGGAAGAGGTAGGTGACACCGGGCGTGAGGGGCTTCTCGAAAGAGCCGTCACTGCCCACGCCCATCTTCTCGTTCGTGCCGTCGCTGCCCACCATGTAGACTTCGGCCGCAGGCAGTTCGTAGCCGTCCTGCTCGTAGACCCAGCCCTTGACGGTCTGGAGCACTTCGGGGTAGGAGAAGGAATAGATCTTGTCCCAGCCGCGTCCGCCCGTACTGCGGTTGGAGCTGAAGAAGCCGCGGTTGTGCAGTCCTTCAAAGGTGATGCCGAAGTCGTCGGCGGGGGAATTCATTGGGGCAGGCAGATGAACGACAGTCCAGCGGTGTGTCACGGAGTCCTCGACGGCGCGGTAGAGGTCGAGCCCGCCGAAGCCCGGGGTGCGGGCGTCGGAGGAGAAATAGAGTTCGCCGCTGGGGCGGAAGGCGGGGAAGCACTCGTTGCCCGGCGTGTTGATGTCGCGGCCGAGGTTTTCGAGTTTGCCGAAGCCGTGTCCGTCCTTCATCTCGATGCGCCACAGGTCCAGTCCGCCTTCGCCGCCGGGGAGGTCGGAGGTGAAATAGAGCCAGCGGCCGTCGGGCGAAACGGCGGGGTGGGCATAGCTCGAGAGGGTGTCGGCCGTGAGCTTGAGCGCGGTGGGCTTGCCCCACTTGGCCTCGCTGCGCGACGACTGCCAGATTTCCGCCATGCGCGGGTACTGCGGGTCGGTGCGGCACACGGTGAGGTACATGGTGCGGCCGTCCGCCGAGAAGCTGCACGCGCCCTCGTCCTCGACGGTGTTGAGGTCGCCTTCGACGGCCTCGGGGCGTTTCCAGTTGCCCTTCTCGTCTTTCTTCACCACATAGATGTCGCCGTTTTTCGTGGCCGTGATGGGGCTGATGTCGCCGAGGACCTGTTGGCGCGTGGTGGTGAAATAGAGCTGGTCGCCCTCGCTTCCGGCGAAGGCGGGGGCGAAGTCGGCACGGTTGGCATTGAGCCAGGTGGCCATCTTCACGGTGTAGGCCGAGCCGGCCTTGATAGCGTCGGGGGCGGCGGCCCCGCTCTGTATCAGTCGGCGGGCCTCGTCGGCAAGAGCCATGCTGTCCAACAAGGGTTCGAGCAGTTTTTCGGCCCTGCGGTAGTCGCCCGTCTGCTGAAGTTGTCGGGCAAGAATGAGCACGGCCTCCCCGTCGGCAGGACAGTAGCGCTGCACGTTGCGCCAGGCCCCGATGGCGCGGGCCAGATTGCCGTAACGTCCGTAGGCATCGGCCATTTTCCGCGCTATCTGTCCGCGCTGTGCCTTGTTCTTGGGCGGTGTCTGGGAATAGGCTTTCTTGTAGAGTGCCGCTGCCTCGGCATATTCTCCCAAAGCCAAGGCTGCATCGCCGCGGCGCATGCTTTTTTCAGCACTGCTGCAGCCTGCCAAGCCCACGAGAAGGACGAGACAGGAAATGAGGATGAAGAGTGTCGTGAGCAGTCTTTGCATGGAGTTTGTGGTCTTGTGGTGGGCTCGCGTTGCCTGCGCGTTAGGGGCGTAGGCGTACGAAACTGCGTGCAAAAGTAGTGAATGGCTGGTTAAATGCCAACCTTAAACTGCGGGAAAGTAGTTGGGGCGGGTGAAAATGTAGCCTCGCTTTCCTTGGCTTGGAATGTCTTGTTCTGGTGCTTTCCTATACGTATTTAATTACCCGAAAAAATGTTTCAATCCTTCAGCCGGCCCTGTTTTCTTCTGATTTTCAGTGGGTTTATCGCTGAAGGATTTGAAATTCAAATCCTTCAGCCTCGTTCAGCATGCGGAGGAGTACCATGCGAGGTAGGGCGGGCTGTGCGGAATGGTTTTCTGGGCGCTGAATGCCGCACTGGATTTTCAAAAATCGGCGGTTTCATCGATGGTTTTGGCCCTGGGCGCATGCTGTCGCTGGAATTGGATTTTTGGTCGCAGGGATTGGATTTTCTGTCGCAGGGATTGGGAAATCTGTCGCAGGGATTGCTTTTACAAATCCAGGACTCATACAATCCCAAACATGTGGGATATGGTCCCGGGCCCTTGTTGCCCCCGCCACAGGGTCCGGTTGGCGCGGAAGACACGCTGAACCTTGCTGAAGGATTTAAAAATCAAATCCTTCAGCCTATTTTCCTTTGAGTATCAACAACTTTGAAGAAAAGGCTGAAGGATTGACGATTATTTTCAGGATTATTTTACGTATATAAGTTTCGGCAGTTGTGCCGGGTTTTGCTTCGTGCAGGGCATGAGGTTACAGGCTAAAAGATGCGCCCCGATAGTGACTTTACAACCTCACAACCTTATTTTTCAAAACCTTTGTGATAACCTTAAAACCTTCAAGCTCTGGATTTTCGGGGACTTGAATTACATATATATAAAGCGAAAGTACTACATTTGCACACTGAGAGATAGATGATTGCAAACAGGAGTACCGCTATCGGTATTTCACAATAGAGATAAAGTATGGTCAAGAAAGTGACAGTTGAACTTGGAGCAAAAGTACAGTATGCTCTGTTCTTATTGGCATTCTTTGCCTTTGCACTTGAAATGCAAGCTGACGGCAAACAATGTCCCAAATGCCATGGTTCGGGTTGGCAGGTAACCATTCCCGATGTTGGACACTATGGCGTAGAAAAAAAGAAGCAGAAATGCCCGGTATGTGGCAAGATGGTTTTCTCCGGACACAGGGACAAGTGTACGCGATGTGGCGGTTCTGGCCGCATCAACACCGGACGAAAGACTCCCAAAAGTGACTATGCAGACCGTCGAGGCGCAGAGGGTGAAGCTTTCTTTGCACAATATCTGACGGCCGAGGAAAACCGAATGAGGTGTTCTCTGATGCAGGCTATTATGGCTACTAAATATGTGGTAGAACCTTGTTCGGCCTGCAAGGGAACAAAAAAATGCCCACATTGTGGCGGCGTAAGGAATTGGTCGTTAGATGCAGATGCTTCCACGTTGTGTCCAGCCTGTGGTGGCGGTGGCCTTTGCATTGCTTGCAACGGCCAGGGGTCAAGCAATGGGCACCAAGAATTTGTGTACAGTCAAGCGGAACGAGAAAAGATGTCAAAAAACTGCGGTGTCTATACCCGTTTGGCCAATCTCAGATATTCTTACGGCATTAGCCCCAACGACCCGAAGGGACCTCAAATAGGCATCGACAAGAACGGATATTATTACATCAAAAACGACCCGTCGGGCAAACGAAGATAAGAGCTGCACACTTGCTACTACAAACGTCGCGCATGCTCTCATTTCAATGATTTAGGCGACACCTTAGCAAAGCAAAAGAAAATCCTGCGGCTTTTCTTTGCTCGGCATTCGGTTTGCACTAAATTTGAATAATTTAGGCGGCACCTCAGCAAAGCAAAAGAAAATCCTGCGGCTTTTCTTTTGCTTTGCATTCGGTTTGCACTAAATTTG
>CAMGGA010000063.1 GCA_946055515.1 uncultured Bacteroidales bacterium | reverse complement strand
ATGTCCCGGGGAAATGAAGCAGGAGGGCTGAATTGTGAAGTTTCCCGCCGTTTTTTTCATCGCCTTGCGCGCTGCGACTCTTCTGTGTGAAGTATTCTGAGCGTAACTTCATAACCTCCTGACCTGCGCGCAGTGAAACACCTTATAATCTCCCTATATATATACGTAATTTTACCCCCGAAAAAACCCTTCACAGCTTCACACAATGGCTGTTTCTCCCTGAGTCTCATCGGCTTGGAGTGTGAAGGAAAAACTTTAAAACCTTCACAGGTTTTCTTGCGTCCCGCAGCCGCCGAGACAGTCGCAAATGCCGAATTTTCCAACTGCTGAAAGCATCCATCCGCCCCGCGCTTTTCCAAATCCGCCGATAGAAAATGCAATTCCGCCGATTGGATTTTCAATCCCGCCGATAGAAAATTCAATCCCGCCGATTGGATTTTCAGTCCCGCCGATAGAAATCACAAATCAGCCGACCGACAAAAAGAGTCCCGGACCATATCCCCCAGATGCAATGCTGGGGAATAACAGTCCGGGACTTTTTCAGAGACCGTTGCCAGTCCGCTTCCTACTCTTCACCGGCGAAGAGCGGGTCCCAGGCGGGGAGCACCGTGGGCTTCTGGTCGAGCAGGCGGAGCGTTTCGGGCGAAACGTATTTGCGGTCCACCACGAGGCGGAACATGTATTCGTCAAACCATTCGTCGGTCATGATCAGGTGACCCTGGTGGCCGTGGCTGCTGCCCCAGGAGTTCTCCACCATCCACTTCGTCGGCTTGCCGTCGGCGGTGAGGTCCACGGCCATGAGGGTCATGGCGTGGCTCGAGGCCGAGGTGAAGGTCGCGATGCGTTCGGCTTTCGTCATCGGGAAGTCGGTCTGGAAGAGCGAGGCGTAGTCGTAGTTGCGCAGCGAGAGCACGCCCGTCTTGGCGTCGAGGAACTTGCCCACGTCGCAGGAGAAGTACATCATCGTCGAGTCCTTGATCGAAGCGATGGCCATGGGCTTGATTTCCTCCATCGGCAGGTTGATGTACGTCCACTGCGCACCGTCGTAGGAGTGGCGGTCCATGTCGATGGTGTACGTCTTGTGGTAGGGACGCGTCGGGTCGTTCATCACCATCACGAAGGAGTTCTTCAGGTCCTTGCCCACATATTCCTTGTAGAACGACAGCGGCGTGTACTGCTTCGTGCTCAGGGGTTTGCCCTCCGCGTTCTTCATGGTCCAGGAAAACTCCTGGACGGGTTCGCCGAGGCAAATGGCAAGGATGCGGTAGACCGTGGTGAGCATCTCCGTCTTGCGCTTCTGCAGCGCGGCGGGTTTCTCGCCCGCAGCTACGGCCTTGCGCAGCGTGAGTCCGTATTCACAGAGCTTCAGCTTCAGGATGTTGCTCATGCGCGAAGTGTTGTTTGCATTGAAGCGCTCGGGCATCACTTCGGCGGGCACGAGGCCGTACTTGCTCACCACGTCGATCACACCGCAGAAGGTGCCGCCGTCGGAGAGCGGGTTCTTGAACAGCCATTCCACCAGTTTGTCGTCCATCGGCTTCGAGGCGTTGTCAATCATTGCCTGCAGGAAAAGGTTGGACTTCTCCAGCTGGTCGTAGAAGAAGCAGTAGCTCTGCGAAAACTGGAATTCGCCGAGGTTGTAATCCTTGATCATCTTCGCGCGCATCACGTTGAGGCCCGTGAAGAGCCAGCAGCGGCCCGAACTCTGCTGGTCGGTGATGCCCTTCGAGGGCACCCGGTTCGAGAAGTAGGTGTCCGTCGCGTCGGGGTTGTTGGCGTTCGTCGCGAGCTGGTTGATGGAAGTGCCGGCGAGGGCATTGCCCAGCGCCGTCGTCGTGGCGTTTGCGGGGTTGCCCCGACGGATTTCTTGGAGCATTTCGGGCGAAATGCCACCCTTGCCCACACTTTGCGCGCAAAGCAGCGCAGCGGGTGCGGCAAGCAGCAGGGAAAGGAAAATCTTTTTCATGAGGTTTATGGTTCGTAGAGGTGAATATGCGTAGCCTGGGAGCGGGTGTCTGCCGTCCGTTGCCGTCTGTCGGCCTAAGCCTTCAGCGGCTCGCGGCCGGGCCAGTGGTTCCGCGTCCACAGGGCCAGGACGTAGAACACGACGGCCGAAATCCATCCGCCGAAGACGTCGATGAGGTAGTGCGCCTGGATGTAGACCGTGGCGCAGCACAGGAAGAAGTAGAAGGGGAGCGAAACGAAGAAGAGGCGGCGGTTGTTCGCCCACAGCAGGAAGAGCAACACCGTGCTCATCCCCACGTGCGACGAGGGGAAGGCCGCCGTGGGCCGTTCGCCCGAGGCTTGCGTGGCCTCCACCAGGTCGTGGAAGAAGCCCTGCGGGCCGGGGCTCGGCGCCATGTCGGTGTGGTAGCGGAAGTAGTCGCCGAGGTGGGGGAAGTGGCCCTGCTCGATGAGGCCCTGTCCCACGGCGTGGAAATAGTACTGCGGACCGGCCACGGGCAGGAACAGGTAAATCAGGTAGTAGAGCAGGAAGCACAGCAGCACGATGAAGGCCGTGCGCTCAAACCGCTCGCGGCTCTCCAGCAGCGGCGCCAGCACCGTGACGGCGATGAGGGGATAGTAGGCGAAGTAGCCCATGTGGAAGAGCTCGCTCCAGAGTTTGTCGGGCAGCCACTGCGAGAACGTGACCGAGGGCTGGCAGCCGAAGAGCACGGCGTCGGCCCGCGCAAAGAAGTGGTCAAGGTTGGGGAAGAGCTGGCAAAACTCGTAGGTGTCGGGGTACCAGAAGCCGAGCAGGGCCAGCGGGATGAGGAAGCGCAGGAAGCGCGTGAAGGCATTAGGCCGGTAGGCGTAGAGCAGGAAGGCCAAGACCATATTGGCCACGTGCTGCCCGCGGGCCAGGAGCAGTCCCGTGGGGTCCTTGATTTCGCCCCAGAAACAGACAATCAGGAGCGAGGTGAAGAGGGTGTAGGCCAGCGTAATCACCTCGATGGGCAACAACTTGTGGCGAAGGGTAAATTGCATGGGGTTTTCGTTTTGGAAAAATGACAACTGGACGGGCGGCGGCCCTTGCAGGACGGGTGCGGCTTAGAGCCAGCCCTCCGCCTTGTACCATTCGACAGCGGCCCGCACGCCCCGCGTGAGCGGCCACTGCGGGCGGTAGCCGAGGTCGCGCCGTGCCGCCTCGATGCTGCACTTCCAGTTGCGCTGCCGCATGATGCGGTACTTGTCGAGGTTGAGTGTGGACGTGCGCCCCAGGAGGGCGGCCGCCTTGCCCGCGATGCAGCTGACCAGCCAGAGCACCCAGAGCGGCGCCGTCACGTGGACCACGCGCTTCACGCCGAGTTCGAGTTGCAGCAGGTCGCTGAAGGTGCGGCTCGTGTACTGCCGTCCGTCCGAGAGCGGGTAGACCGCGCCGCGCGGGCCGTGGTCGAGGGCCAGGTAGGCGGCTTCGACGAGGTCGGCCACGTAGATGAACGTGAGCACCTGCGGGCGGAAGCCCACCGCGAAGTCCACGTGTTGCCGTATGCTCTTCGCCATCATGAAATAGTCGCGTTCGCGCGGCCCATACACGCCTGTGGGGCGCAGCACCACGTAGTTGAGGCCCGGCACGTCGGCCAGGTAGCGCTCGGCCTGGAGCTTGGAGCGCCCGTAGGCGGTGTTGGGCAGCGGCGTGTCGTTTTCCGTGATGGGTTCGAAGTCTATTTCGTGTACCGGGCCGCACACGCTGAGCGAGCTGAGGAACACGAAGCGCCCTTCGGGCCGCAGGGCCCCCGTCTCGAGGAGCGAGAGGGCCAGTCGCAGCGTTCCCTCAGCGTTGGTCTTCTGGAAATCCTCGGGGCGGCGGCATTTCGTGGCCCCCGCGGCGTGGATGACGTAGTCAAACGGCCCGTGCTGTTCCACGTGCGCCTTCAGTTGGGCGCGGAGACGGTCGTCGTGCCCCAGGTCCAGTTCGATGAATTGCGTGCGCTCGTCTTGCAGGTATTGGCGGCTGCTGGTGCGGCGCATGGCTGCCCAGACATTCATGCCGTCGTGCAGGCCGCGTTCCACGAGGAAGCTGCCGATGAAGCCCGAGGCGCCCGTGATGAGTATGCTCTTCATGTGGAAAAGTCAGTTGGAAGATGGATTACAAAGCCCCCAGGGCGTCGTAGGCCGTCTGGAGGAATACTTTCGCCGCATTCACGCGCTGCTGCGACGGCGTGGGACGCTCGCGGAACGTCGAGACGGGCTCCGTGAGCAGATTGACCACCGAGATGCCCGTTGCGTCTTTCCAGTAAATCCCCTCGCTCCAGGCGTGGACCGCCGAGGGGTGCGTGTAGTTTTGGCTCAGCACGTCGCGGCTGAAGCGGAAGTCGTCGTGCGGCAGTCCCAGCTGTCCGAGCAGCGTCGCCGCAAGGTCCGTTTGGTTGCAGAGGCGGTCGATTTTCCGCGCCTCCTTCACCGCGCCTCCCGTCCAGATGAGCGGGATGTGCGACTTCCTTTCGTCCGCGTCGTTCGTGATGTCGCGATAGGGAATGCCGTGGTCGGGAAGGATCACCACGAGCGTGTTGTCCCAGAGCGGCGTCTGCCGCAGCCTGTCCACGAAGCGGCCGATGCAGTCGTCGAGATAGGCCATCGCGTTCGCCCGTTCGTCGCCCGCGAGGCGGTCGTAGGGCACCTTCCACGGCTCGTGGCTCGCCAGGGTCAGGAAACCGAGGTGCCAGGGCCGCGAAGTGGGGTAGCGGACGATGCGTGCGTAGAGACTGTCGAAGGTGATGCGGTCCGTGACCCCCCAGTCGTGCGTGCGGCGCACCGAAGCGGGAAAAGAAGTCTCGCCGTAGGTGCGTTCGTAGCCCGTGGAGAGCAGGTAACCGTTGGTGTTCGTGAAATTGATGTCGCCCCCGTAGAGAAACTCCGTCGTGTAGCCCGCACGGCGCAGGGAGGCGGCAATCGAAGGCAGGCGGCCGCATTTTCCGGGCAGCTTCATCACGCTCACGTCGGGCAGGGCGGGAAACCCGCTCAGGGTGCAGAGCGTGCCGCGGTCGGTGCGGAAGGAATTGGCGTAGCACTGCGTGAACACTACGCCTTCGTCCGCGAGGCGGTTCAGGTGGGGCGTCACGGCAGGGTCAGCTTCGGGATTGACGGCGTGTACGAACGAGGCCCCGCAGCCCTCCATCAGGATGAGCAGCACGTTGGGGCGCGACGTCGTCAGCAGCGTGTCGGGCGCGAGGCTCTCCGTGCGGTAGTGGAGTTGGGCAAAGCGGCGTGCGCGTTCCGCCTCGTCGTAGAAGTTCGCCTCGTCCCCGAAGTGCTTCGTCTTCTGGAGCGAAGCCAGGAGGCTGAAGGCCGGGTTCACCGCCGCGTGGTTGAGAAACGGGCGGTCGGTCCAGTAGACCATTCCCACGTTGGCCGTGCTCTTGCCCACGCCCCCGCGGATGCCCAGGAAGAGCAGACTGCCGAGCAGCATCCACAGCGCTGTCATCGCCCCGCGCCGCTGCGAAGGCTCGAAGCGCGCGGGCATCACCCCCTGGAGCAGGGCGTAGACCGCGGCCCCCGCGAGCACTGTGGCCAGGGTGCAGCCCATCGCATAGCCCATCGACACGCTCGACAGCGCCCCCTGCGGTTGCGCCAGGTAGTTCCAGACCGTGCCGTCCAGCTTGATGCCCCAGAAACCGTAGAGGCAGCTGTCGCCCACGAAGATCAGGGCGAGCGCGGCGGCGAGGACGGCCGCGTAGGCTTGGTGGAGGCGGCGAAGGAAGGGGATGCGCACCCACAGGCTCACGCCCAGCACCAGCCAGAGCGGCGCGGTGGCGTAGCCCGCCGTGGCGAGGTCGAGCGGGAGCCCGTGCCAGACGGCTTGCAGGAGGTCGGAAAGGGAGAGCTCTCCGCGCACCGTTTCGTCCTGGGCAAACACGAAGCAGGGTTTGCCCAGGACGAAGAGCGTCACGAGGAGGACGTAGAAGAGGAGGAGCACGCGGAGGCGTTGGGAGAACTTTGGCATAGTGGGGTGGGGGAGTCGGCGTCAGAGTTGCTGCATGTCGTTGAGGCGCTTGTAGTAGCCGCCGAGCTGGAGCAGCTCTTCGTGCGTGCCCCGCTCCACGATGCGGCCCTCATAGAGCACACAGATTTCGTCGGCGTTCTTGATGGTGGAGAGTCGGTGGGCGATGGCGATGGTCGTGCGCGTCTTCATGAGGTGTTCGAGCGCTTCCTGCACGAGTCGTTCGCTTTCCGTGTCGAGGGCCGAGGTGGCTTCGTCGAGGATGAGGATGTCGGGGTTCTTCAGGATGGCGCGGGCAATGGAGATGCGTTGTCGCTGTCCGCCCGAGAGGCGGCAGCCGCGGTCGCCCACCTTCGTGTCGTAGCCCTCTTCGCTTTCCATGATGAAATCGTGGGCGTTGGCGATTTTAGCCGCCTCGACAACCTGTTCCATCGTGGCCTGTTCCACGCCGAAGGTAATGTTGTTGTAGAAAGTGTCGTTGAAGAGGATAGCCTCCTGGTTCACGTTGCCGATGAGGGCGCGGAGGTCCGAGAGGGCCAGGCTCTTCACGTTCTTGCCGTCGATGAGGATTTCGCCGCCGCCCACGTCGTGGTAGCGGGGCAGCAGGTCCACGAGCGTAGACTTGCCCGAGCCGCTCTGTCCCACGAGTGCGATGGTCTGTCCGCGTTTCACGGTGAGGTTCACGTCGGTCAGCACGGGGGTGGAGCCGTTGTAGGAGAAGCTCACGCCGCGGAACTCGATGCTGTCCTTGAGGTGGTCGATGTGGAGCGGGTTGTCCGGTTCCGTGATGGGGTTTTCAGCGTCCAGAATCTTGTTCACGCGTTCCATGGAGGCCATACCCTTCGGAATGTTGTACGAAGCCTTCGAGAAGTCCTTGAGAGGCTGGATGATGGAGTAGAGAATGACCATGTAGAAGATAAAGGTCGGCGCGTCAATCGGCGAATGGTCCGAGAAGATGAGCGTGCCCCCGTACCAGAGGACCAGGACGATGAGCGCCGTGCCGAGGAACTCGCTCACGGGGTGGGCCGAAGCCTGTCGCACCGCCACGCGGCCCGAAGCCTGGCGGAAGTCGTTGGTCGAGCGGTCGAAGCGGTCGGTCATCTTGTGCTCGGCCGTGAACGCCTTGATGATGCGCATGCCGCCGAGGGTCTCCTCGAGTTGTGCCATCGTGTCGCTCCATTTGTTCTGCGCGTCGAGGCTCTGGTGCTTCAGCTTGCGTCCGATGCGTCCCATGAGCCATCCCATCAGCGGGAGCACGACGAGGGTGAAGAGCGTGAGCTGCCACGACACGTAGATGAGCACGCCGAAATAGCAGACGAGGAGGATGGGATTCTTGATAATCATCTCGAGCGAGCCCGTGATGGACGTTTCGATTTCATTGACGTCGCCGCTCATGCGGGCGATGATGTCGCCCTTGCGTTCGTCGCTGAAGAAAGAGAGGGGCAGGGACACAATCTTGTGGTACACGCGCGAACGGATGTCGCGCACGATGCCCGTGCGCAGGGGCACCATGATGCCCACCGAGGCGAAGTAGCAGCCCGTCTTCAGCAGCGTCGCGCCGACCAGGAAGAGCCCGATGAAGAGCAAGGCCGTGGCCGCGCCGTACTGGTCCATGAGTTCGGTCGTGTACCAGTACATGTTGTTCACCGCGATGTCCTTCATGCTCATGCCCGCCGCGCTCCAGGGAATGAACTCGTAGCGGTTTTGGTCGATGCCGAAGAGCATTTGGAGCATGGGGATGATGGAGACGAAGGAGAACACGTTCAGTATCGCTGAAAGGAGATTGAAAATCAGCGAACCTACCAAGTATAGCTTGTAGGGCTTGACATAGAGTCGCATGACGCGAAGAAAGTCTTTCATGTCGGGCCTTGGGATTTACGGGTGGATAGATATTATTTCGCCGCAAAAGTACGAATTATTCCCAATAAGTGAAACGTATGGCCAACGAATGCGCTGCGCGGGCCCTCCTTGGGTGAAAAAAGGACAAAAGAGGAGAAAAATACGGCATCCCGCCTCCTCGTTTCTTTAAAATACCACTAATTTTGCAGCCCGAAGTCGGCCGGACGGCTTGTCGCCTGTGTCGGAATGGCACATGAGGAAAGTCCGGGCAGCACAGGGCAATCTGCTTCTTAATGGGAAGTCGTCCGCAAGGGTGAACACGTGCAGAAGAAAAGAACCGCCGATTGCGCTCCGCCATCCGTGCGCGAGGGCAAGGTAAGGGTGAGAAGGTAAGGTAAGAGCTTACCAGGCGTACGGCGACGTGCGCGCTGTGTACATCAGATGCTGAAAGTTCATGTAAACCAACGTCAGAGGGCGGCCCGCCCGAGTGTGGCGTCCAACCAGCTCCTCGGAGATGCGTTGCGGCGCGTGCGCGTTGGAGGGTAGAACGATAGAGCGTAGCGGCGACGCTGCGCGCAGATAAATGACAGGCACGGGGTGCCCTCTCGCGAGGCGCGGCTCCGTACAGAACCCGGCTTATAGTCCGACCGACTTCTTTTTTGGTATTCCCTGTCGTGGTTCCGCATTCGCGGGCTGCGGCGGGGATTTTTTGTGTTCCGCGCCTTCGTCGCGCGGGAGTGCGCCGCGCGTTTCCAGTCCCAGGCTTTGGATTTTCAATCCCAGGCTTTGGATTTCCAGTCCCAGGCTTTGGATTTCCAGTCCCAGGCTTTGAAATTTCAGTCCCAGGCTTTGAAAAAACAATCCCGGGGACAGGAAAACCCATCCCCGGGACAGCCTTGTTGTTTCTTCTTTTCCAAATGATTTTTCTTCTTGTCAGAACACCACGCCGAAGGGGTGGATGCCCACTTCAAAGCGCTGCTTCAGTGCGCCTTCGCGGGAAAGGTGCAACACGTAGCCCTGCTTGTCGTAGTCCATGGGGCCCTTGTCCGAAGAGATGAACAGGTCGCCCGAAACGGGGTCTACGTCGATGGCATTCGGCATGCCCGGCGTGGCTTCAGCCTCGAGGGAAATGGATGTTGCGGCACCGCTCAGCGTATCGAAGGCGCGGAGCGTCACGTCGCAGGCGTTCGTCACGTAGTCCGCCGTGGCCGACATCACATAGAGGCGGTCGCCATCGATGGCGAGGAGCGAGCCGTCGCAATAGTCCGTGACCGTGCCGTCGGTCGCTACCTTCTGCACCTTGGGCAGTACGTCGTAGTAGTTGCCTCGGCACACCACGAACACTTCGCCGCGGCTGTTCACGCACAGAGCGCCGGGGTTGAGGCCCACTTCCACGTAGCGTTCCACCTTCAGCTGGCGGGCGTCTACCACGGCCAGCTTCTTGCCGTTGGCATAGCCGCCCTCGTAGTTGTAGCCGTCACTGACGCTCACCCACACCTTGCCCTCGTGCGCACAGAGCGCAGCAGGGTTCGGCCCCACGGCGAGCGGGGTGGAGAGCGAGAAGTCCAGCGTGTCGATGCGCGTGAGGTTGCCGTCGTTGCCCGCCACGAACACGTAGCCTTCCGCGCCGCAAACCGCTTCGGGCGCAGGGATGCTGAACTGCTTCACGATTTGCAGCGTCGAGGCGTCGAGTACCCACACGAGGTTGGAGCCGAACACGGGCACATAGAGGCGGCTGCCGTAGCGCACGGACTGTTGCGGCGTGTCGCCCAGGGATTGCTGGTTGGCGGCGAAGAACGCGTCGGTGTGCGTTTCCCCCGCGTCGAGGTTGAGGCAGTCCATGCTGCCCGAAACGCCGCCGTACTGGTTGCCCTGGATGGTCACGTAGGCCAGTCGCTCCACGGGGTCGATGGTGGGCTTGGGCGGTTGGGGATCATCGTTGTCGTCGCTACAGGAGGTGAAGCCTGCACAAAGCAGAAGCAGCGAGGCTGCCAGGAAATAGAATTTCTGCATAGTGATAAAGAGTTGATGGTTTTTCTAATAATGGAGTTCGAGCGTCACGGCCCAGGCCCGGCCGGGCATCGGGTAGCGGCGGACAATCTCGTAGTGGGCGTCGAAGGCGTTGCGCAGGTCGGCCCGCACCGCAAGGCGACACCCTTGCCACGCGAAGGAACGGCTGAGGCTCACGCCCCACTCGCGGTAGGCGGGGAGCAGCGTTGTCGGGAGGTGTTCGTTGGTGCTCCAGCGCCGTGCGGCGAAGGCCACGTTCACCGCCGCCGTCAGCCAGGGCGATGTCCAGCCTATCGAGGCCGCCCCGCTGTGGCGCGGCGTGTAGGCCAGCTGGTGGCCGTAGGTGTCGGAGCCGCGCGACGTGTGGTCCGCCACCCGTTGGCAGGAATAGTTCGCCGTGGCCGTCAGCCCGTGTCCCCGCGCCACGGTAAAGGTAGAGGTGAGCGTCGCGTCCAGCCCCCGGGCGTCCACACGCCCCAAGTTCGTGGTGCGCCACACGAAGAGCGTGTACGGCACGCTCACGATGCGCTGCGACAGCCGTGCGCTGTACACGTCGGCCGTGAACGCGAGCATGGGCCACCACGACGCGGGCGTCGTCTGCAGCGACAGGCCCGCGTTCCACTGCTCGGCCCGTTCGGGTTTCAGTTCCTGCGAACCGAGGTGGTAGAAGTGGGCCTCCGAAAAGGTAGGCAGGCGGAAACTCCGCTGCCACCCGGCGCGCAGCGCGAGCAGCGGACGCTCCGCGGCCGTCCAGCGCAGGGCCACGGCGGGCGTCAGCGCATGGTAGCGGCGGGTGCGTTTTGCCAGTGGGGCAGTGGTAGACGTGCGTGCCTCGGAATGGTCGGCATACCACTGGCTCACGGCGCGTGCTGTGGCTTCCCACCGGCCGCCCGC
>CAMGGA010000062.1 GCA_946055515.1 uncultured Bacteroidales bacterium | reverse complement strand
GGAATCAGCCCATTTTTTATAAAGCTATTCAAAAGTTTAGCGGACAGTAATAAATTTTAATAAATCAAGTTTTGGAAGTGAAGAAAAATGTGGGATTTGCAGCGCCCTATATACGTGATTTTACCCCGAAAAAAAGCTTCACAGCTTCACAGAGAGTGCGTTTGGGCTATGATTATCAGCGGAAAACAGTGTGAATGGTAGCCCCCGTCCAAGCCTTCACAAGGGTTCACCCTTCACCGTGTCCGTCCGCGCCGCGCGGGGCGCTGCCTGTCAGTGCGTTTTTCATTCTAAATGGTTTATATTTTTCCACCAAAAAACGCTGATTTACAGGAATTTTTCTTTCTAATCTGTTTATATTTTCACCCCTTGACGCAGACCCAAGCTTCGTCGCTCCAGTCCCGCCCTTCGGCGTGCCAAAGCCAGGGATTGAAAAGTCAGACCCGCCGATTGGCGAAGGATCGCAACCCGCCCGCCCGACAGAGCGGAAACCTGTGAAGGCTTTTGCGTTTACCCTTCACACTGTTTGGTGGTGAAACTCAACGGGAAAAGCCCGTTGTGTGAAGCTGTGAAACGTTTTTTCGAGGATAAACACACGTATATATAGGCCGGCTCGTGCAGGCGCGCCGGGCGCTGTGCGGGCTGATTGGACGCGGATATCCGCCCATATTCCCTTGGCCGTGTGCAGGGGATTTTCTATCTTTGTGCCATCATACCACATCCCACCATCCTATGCACGACTTTGTT
The DNA here is from genome assembly GCA_946055515.1 of uncultured Bacteroidales bacterium. Taxonomy (GTDB): domain Bacteria; phylum Bacteroidota; class Bacteroidia; order Bacteroidales; family Bacteroidaceae; genus Alloprevotella. The sequence goes on along the minus strand of CAMGGA010000062.1, from coordinate 9,959 downwards.
CACCTCCACGTTCATACACAGTATTCCATTCTCGACGGACAGGCAGCCGTTCCGAAACTCGTAGACAAGGCCCTGCGCGACGGCATGCGCGGCATGGCCGTGACCGACCACGGGAACATGATGGGCATCAAGGAATTCTTCAACTACACCCAGAAGGTGACGGGAAAGGCCAAGGGCGCGCTGAAGCAGGCCCAGGAAAAGCTCGATGCGTTGCGACAGGGCACTTATACGCCCAAGCCGGACAAGGACGGGAAAAATCCGGACGAAGGGAAAACCACGGAGGAACTGGTGGCCGAATGCGAGGCGGAAATCGCACGCCAGCGGCCCGTGGCGGACTTCAAGCCGATTTTCGGTTGTGAGATGTATGTGGCGCGAAGGGGCGACAAGAAACTCAAGGCGGAACGCGGCGACCAGTCGGGCTGGCACCTCGTGGTGCTCGCGAAGAACGAAAAGGGCTACCACAACCTGGTGAAACTCGTGTCGCGCTCCTGGGTAGATGGCTTCTACATGCGCCCCCGCACGGACCACAAGGACCTGGAGGCTTTCCGCGAAGGACTCATCGTGTGCTCGGCCTGCCTCGGCGGCGAAGTGCCGCAGAAAATCATGCGCGGACAGCTCGAGGAGGCGGAGAAGACGGTGAGGTGGTTCAAGGACGTGTTTGGCGACGACTATTACCTCGAACTCCAGCGCCATCAGGTGACGGACCCCAACATACGCGCCAACCGCGATACCTATCCCGAACAGGTGAAGGTGAACGAACAGTTGCTCCTGCTGGCGGCGAAGTGCGGCGTGAAGTATATCTGCTCCAACGACTGCCACTTTGTGGACGAGGAGAATGCAGAAGCCCACGACCGTCTCATCTGCCTTTCCACGGGCCGCGAACTCTCCGACCCCACGCGCATGCTCTACACCAAGCAGGAGTGGTTCAAGACGCAGGCGGAGATGAATGCCATCTTCGCGGATGTGCCCGAGGCCATGGATGCCACCATCGAAATCTGCAACAAGGTGGAGACGTACTCCATCGACCACGCGCCCATCATGCCGAACTTCGACATCCCCGCGGACTTCGGCACGGAGGAGGAGTACCGCCAGCGGCTCACGGAGCAGGACCTCTTCGAGGAATTCACACGCGACGAGAACGGCAACGTGGTGATGAGCGAGGAGGAAGGGATGAAGAAAATCAAAAAACTCGGCGGATTTGACAAACTCTACCGCATCAAGCTCGAGGCCGACTACCTGGCCAAACTGGCCTATGAGGGGGCGTACCGCCGCTATGGCAAACCCTTGGACGAGGAAACGCAGGAGCGCATCAAGTTTGAACTCCACATCATGAAGACCATGGGTTTCCCGGGCTACTTCCTCATCGTGCAGGACTATATCCGTGCAGCCCGCGAACAGCTCGACGTGAGCGTGGGGCCGGGACGTGGCTCTGCGGCGGGCAGCGCCGTGGCCTACTGCCTCGGCATCACGCAGATTGACCCCATCAAGTACGACCTCCTGTTTGAGCGTTTCCTGAACCCCGACCGTATTTCTCTCCCGGATATCGACGTGGACTTCGACGACGACGGACGCGGACGTGTGCTGAACTGGGTGACGCAGAAGTATGGCGCGGAAAAGGTGGCGCACATCATCACCTACGGTACCATGGCGACCAAACTGGCCATCAAGGACGTGGCCCGCGTGCAGAAGCTCAGCATTCCCGAGAGCAACCGCCTCTGCAAACTCATTCCCGACAAGCTCCCTGAAGGGCCCGACGGCAAGGTGCCCAAGATGAACCTGCCCAATGCCATCGCGGCCATCCCCGAACTGCGCGAGGCAGAGACTTCGCCCGACCCGCTCATGCGCGACACCATCCGCTATGCCAAAATGCTCGAGGGCAACGTGCGAAACACGGGCGTGCATGCCTGTGGCTTCATCATTTGCCGCGACGACATTTCGGACTGGGTGCCTGTTTCCACCGCACGCGACAAGGAAACGGGCGAGGAACTCCACTGCACGCAGTACGAGGGCAAGGTGATCGAGGAAACGGGCCTGATCAAGATGGACTTCCTGGGCCTCAAGACGCTCTCCATCATCAAAGAAACCGTAGAGAACATCCGCCTCTCGCTCGGCATCGAACTCGACATCGACGAAATCAGCATCGAGGACCCGGCCACCTACCAGCTCTACTGCGACGGGCGCACCATCGGTACCTTCCAGTTCGAGTCCACGGGTATGCAGAAATACCTCCGCGAACTCCAGCCTTCGACCTTCGAGGACCTCATCGCCATGAACGCCCTGTACCGCCCGGGCCCGATGCAGTACATCCCTTCGTTCATCGCCCGTAAACACGGGGCTGAGCCCATCACCTACGACCTCCCCTGTATGGAGAAGTACCTGAAGGACACTTACGGCATCACGGTGTATCAGGAGCAGGTCATGCTCCTCTCGCGCGAAATCGCCAACTTCACGCGCGGCGAGAGCGATGCGCTGCGTAAGGCAATGGGCAAGAAGCTCATCGACAAGCTGAACCACATGTACCCCAAATTCATCGAGGGCGGAAAGGCCAACGGACACGACCCGAAAGCGCTCGAGAAGATCTGGAACGACTGGCGTGCCTTTGCCTCCTACGCCTTCAACAAGAGCCACGCCACCTGCTACTCGTGGGTGGCCTACCAGACGGCTTACCTGAAGGCCAACTTCCCCTCGCAGTATATGGCGGGCGTGATGAGCCGAAGCCTGGGCGACACGTCGACGGTGTCGAAACTGATGGACGAGTGCAAGTCGATGGGCATCAAGACGCTCGGCCCCGACATCAACGAGAGTTACCTGAAGTTCAGCGTGACGCACAGCGGCGACATCCGTTTCGGCATGGGGGCCGTGAAGGGCGTGGGAGAAGCTGCCGTAATGGAAATCGTGAAGGAACGCGATGCGCACGGGCCCTACACGTCGGTCTACAACTTCATGGAACGCATCAATCTGAGCACGTGCAACAAGAAGACGCTGGAAAGCCTCGCGCTGGCGGGGGCTTTCGACAGCCTCGGCAACATTCCGCGCGAGGCTTTCGTGGAGCCGGACGGCCACGGGCATACTTTCCTCGACCAACTGGTGCGCTACGGCAACCTTTACCAGACGGACCAGACGGAAAACGCCATGTCGCTCTTCGGACCGGCTGCCACGGTGGAAATCGCCAAACCCGAACCGCCCAAGGACCTCGAGCGCTGGAGCGACTTGCGACGCCTGAACACGGAGCGAGACCTCATCGGCATCTATATCTCGGGCCATCCGCTCGACTCTTACCGCATCATCATCGACAAGGTCTGCAACACGAAGGTTTGTGAACTCGAGAACCTCCCGGCGCTCGCTGGACACGACCTTACGCTGGGCGGCATCGTCACGGGGGTGCGCGACGTGCAGACGCGAACGGGCAAGCCCGGGGGTATCATCAAGATAGAGGACTACAGCGGGGCGGGCGACTTTGCCATCTTCGGCGACGACTGGGCCCGGCTGCGCGGCTACTTCAAGGAGGGATATTCGCTCTTCATCACGGCCCGCGTGGAGCAACGCCGCTGGAACGACGAACGGTATGACTTCAACGTGGGACGCGTGGAGTTTCTCTCCGACGTGAAGGACCAGAAGGTGAAGTCTGTCACCATCAACGTGCAACTCGAAATGCTCACGGAGGAGAATGCGGCGGAACTGAGCAGTATCATCCGACAGTCGCCCGGGCCCACGGAGGTCTATATCAACCTCATGGACCTGAAACGCCAGAACCATCTCACGCTCCGAAGCAGGCACTACCGCATGACAGTGGACAGCCGCTTCATCAACTTCCTCGACGAAACGGATGGCTTCGAATACCGCATCAACTGACGCGCACCGCAAGGCGGCCGGAGGGGCATGCTGGAATTTGCGCGTTTAGGTTTCCTTTGCCTAAATCTTTTTCCTGCTTTTCTTTGCATTCTCTTAGGTTTGCACTAACTTTGCCCGCATAATGAAATAGGACATATATTCTATATCTAACTCAAACCCACAAACAGCTATTAACAAATGGAATATTCACACGAAGTTCAAAACATGTGTTGCGTAGCCAAAGGCCCCAACCATGGTCCCGCTCCCATTCCTGAAGAAGGCAAATGGGTACAAGCTAAGGAAATCAAGGACATTTCGGGCCTGACCCACGGTGTGGGATGGTGTGCTCCCCAGCAGGGTGCTTGCAAGCTCACGCTCAACGTGAAGGAAGGCGTTATCGAAGAATGCCTCGTGGAAACGATCGGCTGCTCCGGTATGACTCACTCTGCCGCTATGGCCAGCGAAATCCTTCCCGGCAAGACCATCCTCGAAGCGCTCAACACTGACCTCGTTTGCGACGCTATCAACACCGCAATGCGCGAACTCTTCCTCCAGATCGTGTACGGTCGCACCCAGAGCGCCTTCTCCGAAGGTGGTCTCGTTATCGGCGCCGGCCTGGAAGACCTCGGCAAGGGCCTCATCTCCCAGACGGGTACGCTCTACGGTACGAAGGTGAAGGGCAGCCGCTACCTCCAGCTCACCGAAGGCTACATCACGAAGATGTTCCTCGACAAGGACGACCAGGTGTGTGGCTATGAATTTGTTCACATGGGCAAGTTCATGGATGCCATCAAGAAGGGCGTAGCTGCCGACGAAGCGCTCAAGAGCGTTACGGGCACTTATGGCCGCACTACCGCCGAACAGGGCGCAGTTAAATCAATCGACCCACGTAAAGACTAACCGAAGGAGGACCACACAATGATTAGAGAAGTAAAATTCGAAAGCCAAGACCGCCGCATCAAGCAGATCCTCGCTGCGCTCAACAAACACGGCATCAAAGACATTGAAGAAGCTAACCAGATTTGCGAAGAATATGGCCTCGACCCCTATCAGGAATGCGAGAGCACGCAGATGATTTGCTTCGAAAACGCAAAGTGGGCTTACGTAGTAGGTACCGCCATCGCACTCAAGGAAAAGGCTAAGGACGCTGTGGAAGCTGCCGAGTATATCGGCGAAGGCCTTCAGGCATTCTGCATCCCCGGATCTGTTGCTGACGACCGCAAGGTTGGTATCGGCCACGGCCAGCTCGCAGCTCGCCTCCTCTCTCCCGAAACGAAGTGCTTTGCCTTCCTCGCAGGACACGAGAGCTTCGCCGCTGCCGAAGGTGCTATCAAGATCGCGCAGATGGCTAACCAGAGCCGCCCCGCTGACAAGCCCCTCCGTTGCATCCTCAACGGTCTCGGCAAGGACGCTGCCATGATCATCAGCCGCATCAACGGCTTCACCTACGTACAGACGAAGTTTGACTACTACACGGGTGAACTGAAAATCGTGAACCGCATCGCTTACAGCGACGGCCCCCGTGCGAAGGTGAACTGCTACGGCGCTGACGACGTGCGCGAAGGTGTGAAGATCATGTGGGAAGAAGACGTGGACGTTTCCATTACGGGTAACTCTACGAACCCGACCCGCTTCCAGCACCCCGTTGCCGGTACGTACAAGAAGGAACGCGTGCTCGCTGGCAAGCCCTACTTCAGCGTGGCTTCCGGTGGTGGTACGGGTCGTACGCTGCACCCCGACAACATGGCTGCAGGTCCCGCTTCCTACGGTATGACGGATACGCTCGGCCGTATGCACTCCGATGCTCAGTTCGCAGGTTCCAGCTCCGTTCCCGCTCACGTGGAAATGATGGGCTTCCTCGGTATCGGTAACAACCCCATGGTAGGTTGCTCCGTAGCTTGCGCCGTGAAGGTTGACCTCGCGCTGAACAAGAAGTAATCTTTTGTTTCCAACAGACATTCTATCTACTCCCACAAGCCTCCCGGGGCCTGTGGGAGTTTTTGTAGGGTGTGCTCGGCAAGAGCATTGTATAACGGGAACAATTGTGACAGAGAGCACGAAAGAGGGGACAGGAAACAGCGCGCTGGCCTTGTTTTTTTATTCTGCCGTTGTAGAATGTCGTGGATTATATCTATATTTGCGAGCAAATAGGCAGGTGGACAAAACCTCTCTGATATTTACTAACCTGAGTCAAACATAATCATACAAAACAAAATGGACAATAATCAGAATGTGCTCGCCCATTGCGAAAAGGTGGCACAGGAATGGCTCTCTTCCAGCAACTACGATGCGGAAACCCAGAAGGCCGTGAAGGCTATGCTCGACAATCCCGACAAGACGGAACTCATCGATTCCTTCTACCGTACCCTCGAGTTCGGTACGGGTGGCCTGCGCGGCATCATGGGTGCAGGAACGAACCGCATGAACATCTACACGGTGGGCGCTGCCACGCAGGGCTTGGCCAATTACCTCAACGCTTGCTTCAAGGATCGCGAAGAAATCAGCGTGGTGGTAGGTCATGACAGCCGCAACAACAGCCGCCTCTTCGCTGAATCGGCAGCCAATATCTTCTCGGCCAACGGCATCAAGGTTTATCTCTTCGATGACATGCGTCCCACGCCCGAAATGTCTTTCGCTATCCGTCACCTGGGCTGCCAAAGCGGTATCATCCTCACGGCCAGCCACAACCCGAAGGAGTACAACGGCTACAAGGCTTACTGGGACGATGGTGCGCAGGTGCTCGCTCCCCACGACAAGGGTATCATTGACGAGGTGAACAAGGTGAGCGTTGCTGACATCCGCTTCGAAGGCAATCCCGAACTGATCGAGATTATCGGTAAGGAAGTGGACGATGTGTACCTCGAAAAGGTGAAGTCGCTCAGCATTGACCCCGCCTGCATCCAGCGCCAGAAGGACCTCAAGATTGTCTACACGCCGCTCCACGGTACGGGCATGATGCTCATTCCGCAATCGCTCAAGCTCTGGGGCTTCGAAAATGTTCACACTGTGCCCGAACAGATGGTGAAGGACGGTAACTTCCCCACCGTGAAGAGCCCGAACCCCGAAAACGGCGAGGCGCTCAGCATGGCGCTCGACCTGGCCAAGCAAATCGATGCCGACATCGTGATGGCTTCCGACCCCGATGCCGACCGCGTGGGCATGGCCTGCAAGAACGACAAGGGCGAGTGGATTCTCATCGACGGTAACCAGACGTGCATGATTTTCCTCTACTACATCATCATGAACCGTCAGGCCCAGGGCAAGATGGTGGGCAACGAGTTTGTGGTGAAGACCATCGTGACCACGGAGCTCATCAAGGCCATCGCGGAGAAGAACAACATCAAGATGTATGACTGCTACACGGGCTTCAAGTGGATTGCCCGCCAAATCCGCCTCGACGAGGGCAAGCTCCAGTACATCGGCGGTGGCGAAGAAAGCTACGGCTTCCTGGCTGAGGACTTCGTGCGCGACAAGGATGCCGTTTCGGCTTGCTCGCTCTTGGCCGAAATCTGCGCTTGGGCCAAGGACCAGGGCAAGACGCTCTACGACGTGCTGATGGAAATCTACCTCGAGTATGGTCTCGCCGTGAACAAGACCATCAACGTGGTGAAGCCGGGCAAGTCGGGTGCCGATGAAATCAAGGCTATGATGGAGAACTTCCGTGCCAACCGTCCCAAGGAACTGGCTGGCTCGCCCGTTGTTTGCACGAAGGACTACGGCGTGCTGAAGACTTACGATGCCGAAGGCCAGGAAGGTCCTCTCGACTTCCCCGAAGCCAGCAACGTGCTCCAGTGGTACACGGCCGACGGTACGAAGGTCAGCGTGCGCCCCTCGGGAACGGAACCGAAAATCAAGTTCTACGTGGAAGTGAAGGGCGAAATGGCCTCTGCGGCCGACTATCCCGCCGCTCAGGCCGCTGCCATCGAGAAGGTTGAAGCCGTAGCCAAGAGCTTGGGCCTCTAATCCGCTACTACATCTTTTAGAATGGGGAAGCAGTTGTTTCATTCGACTGCTTCCTCTTTCTTTTTGCTTGACGCTGCACTTCTGTTTCACTGCATATCGGTGAAACGTTACACATTATACCGTCATGCGGAATCTGTTGACAATCAGGCGGCAATATACTTATGTGAAGCTGTGAAGGGGGGCTGGGAATACTACGTATAGAGAGAATGCTACAAAAAAAGGCTGAACCCGAGGAAGGTGGGTTCAGCCTTAATAGGGGGGAGCGTTGCCTTATTCAGCTTTCTTGGCTGCTGCCTTCTTGGCGGCAGGAGCTTTCTTTGCGGCAGGCTTTTTGGCGGGCGCGTCTTCCTTCTTTTCGAGACGGGCGAGCATGTTCTGGAGCTTCGAGATTTCCTTGTCCTTGCGAACGAGTTCGTCACCCTGGTTCTTGATCGTGGTGAGGAGCGAGTTAAGCTCTTCGTTGTCGATGTCGAGCGGGTAGCGGTCGTTTACGCGGGTGATGAAGTCGCCGAGGATGTTCATGTAGTTGGTGAAGGCATCGTAGGGCGAGTCGTAGATACCGCGGTAGCCACCGTAGCTGTTGGGCTTTGTGGACATGAAGCGGAGGTTGTTGGAGGCCTGGAGGTAATCGAAGTCCTGCATGAGACGACGGTCGCGGCAAATGCGCACGCGGTCAGCAATCGAATAGAGCTTTTCGATGGCTTCCTGCTGCATCACGTTGCCCAACCAGGGAGAGAGGTCGCGCTCTTCGTCTACCCAAGAGGTGGGGTAGCTGACGGTGAGTTCGCCGGCCGACTTCACATTGGCGCAGATTTCCGAAGGTGTGCTGAAGGAAATGCCGTGTTCCTTGAACTGTGCGGGCAGGGCCTTCATGAACTCGAGGATGTTGGACGACAGGGGCTGGAAGATGCCGAGTGCGCAGAGTTCCATGAAGATGTTGATGACCTGCTCTTCTTCGGGAAGGTTGGCAATCCAGCTCGTGTAGGTGTCGGCGAAGAGGGGGTATTCGCTCCAGGAAGAGTCGTTGAAGCGGTAGGAGATGTCCTCAGAGAGCGAGTGGTCGCGGAGGAGGAGCTTGAGGCGCGGGTCGCGGTTGCAGTGGTACACGAAGTGGGGGCTCTTCCAGCCGAGTACGTGCTTGGCACCTTCTGCGAGCATGCCCTTGAAGCCCATGGAGGCAACGAGCTCACCGATTTCATCGGAGTAGATAAGGCAGGAATTGCGGAAGATTTTGGGCTCTTTGCCGAAGAGGCTCTTTACCTTGGCACAGAGGCGCTTCACTTCGTCGCGGAAGGTTTCTTCGTTCTTCAGCGAGGAGAAGCCGTGGGAGTAGGGCTCGGCGAGGAACTCTACGCAACCCGTTTCGTTGAGCTGCTGGAGAAGTTCGATGACCTGCGGTGCGTGGTTTTCCAACTGTTCGATGGCGCAACCCGAGAGGGAGAAGGCACACTTGAAGTAGCCGGGATTGGCCTTGGCCATTTCGATGAGTGCTTCGATGGCGGGCACGTAGGAGTGCTCAGCGGTTTCCTGGATGGAGCGAGCGTTCTCGTAGTCGTCGTAGTAGTAGTGGTCTGTGCCGATGTCGAAGAAACGGTAGCGCTTCAGGTGGATATTTTGGTGTATCTCGAAATAAAGACAAACTGTTTTCATGATGAATTGTGGTTTTAAGGCTGGCTTGGCTGTAGCCTTGTGGGTGGCCAGCTGTAAGTAGTGGGTTTAAGAAACGGTTGTTACTTGAGCGGGCCTTATTAGTGAACGAGACGGCTATAGACGTTGTAGATGCGCTCGCCCACTTTTTCCCAGGTGATTTGGTCCACTTCGTTCTTGCCTTCGACCTTGAGGTACTGATGGAGTGAGTCGTTGGTGCAGAGCGAGTACATGGCGTCGGCCATGGCGTTGATGTCCCAGTAGTCCGTCTTGATGCACTTGTCGAGGATTTCAGCGCAGCCGCTCTGTTTCGAAATGATCGAGGGCACTTCACACTGCATGGCCTCGAGGGGCGAGATACCGAAGGGCTCGCTGACGGAAGGCATCACGTAGACATCGGAGTCGGCGAAAGCCTCGTAAACCTGCTTGCCGCGCATGAAGCCCGGGAAGTGGAAGCGGTCTGCGATGCCGCGTGCGGCTGCCATGTTGATCATGTCGTTCATCATGTCGCCCGAGCC
>CAMGGA010000061.1 GCA_946055515.1 uncultured Bacteroidales bacterium | reverse complement strand
ACCTCACACAGTTCCCCGACATGAAGATCCACATCGAGGGCGGTAACGTGAACGGTTACTACAACGCCGTGGGCGACGACCTTTGGGCGCACAATGCGGCCACTACGGGCTGCGACGAAGGCCACAACGTGGCTGCCGTGGCTACGCAGCTGACCAAAGCCGACGGGACGCAGACTGCTGCCAACGACAACTTGCTTCAGAATAACAACATTTATCCCAAGGGCGACAACGAAGCCGACTGGGACTACCTCGCCGCGCGCAACGTGCTCGACGACCTCACCATCGTGGGCCGCTACATGGTCTACCAGTTCTGCTTCAATTCTCCCGAAGCAGCCAAGCCCGAATACTGCACCGACTATTGGTTCACGAAACCGAGCGACGGCTCGCGCCGCGTGCGCATCGCCGACGTGCTGGAGCGCTGGGACCGCATCATGATGAGCCAGCGCCTCACCATGGGGCTGCTCAGCAAGCAGGAAGTCGAGGAGGCCAATGCCCGCTTCCATGCCTGGGACGCCACGAAGCACGACATCTACTCCTTCCCCGGCGAAGGCGACGACATCACGAAGGACTACTCGAAGCACTACCGCATGCACGGCCTCGCCATCACCATGAACACGGGCTACATGTCGGGCGGCTGGACCAGTTCGAACTACAACTACGGCACGCTGCCGAGCATCATCGGCACAGACATGGTGAACGAAAACTCGGCGGGCGGCGCCACCTGGGGACCGGGCCACGAAATCGGCCACCAGCACCAGAAACCCATCAACATGAACGGCCTCACGGAGGTGACGAACAATATGTTTGCCAACATCGCCGTATGGTACGACGGCCGCGGCACTTCGCGCATGAACAGCGGCCAAGGCGACCTCTCTTCTGTGCTGAATGCCTACAACCAGGAAGGCTACGACTTCTTCTCGAACAACATCTGGGCCCAGACGCACCTCTACTATAAGCTCTGGCTCTACTACCACCTCGTGGGCAAGAACCGCAACTTCCTGCCGCGCCTCTTCGAGTTGCTCCGCCGCGAACCGATGGAGATTGCCTACAACCAGGAGGGCAGCAAGTCCCTGCTCCATTTCTACAAGAAGGCTTGCGACGACGCACAGGAAGACCTCACGGAATTCTTCCGCGCCTATGGTTTCTTCACGGTGATGAAGAACCGTTTCGTGGGCGACTACTCCAACTCGGAGTACAGCCAGACGCAGGCCGAAATCAACGCAGCCATCCAGTACGTCAAGGACAAGAAATATCCTGAAAACCTGCAGGTGCTCTTCATCAACGACACCGACGAAAGCGGCAACTACGTGAAGCACAACGGCACCACCCCGCGCGTCAACTGGGAAGGCACGAACCACTATTCCGACCTCGGCGCTTACACCGACTTCCAGGGCACGACCCCTTCGCCCGTGACCGGCGACTACGCCCTCACGGTGAACAACGGTGTGGCCACAGCGACCGGCGCCACGGGCGGTGTGGGCTTCCTCATCTACGATGCCAGTGGCAATCTGCTTTCATTCTCTTCCGACTATTCCTTCCCCGTGAGCCAGGCGGCCCAGCTTGCCATCGCCAAGGGTACAGCTGTCGTAAAGGCCATGAACGCCGACGGCACGACGCAGAAAGTCGCTTACGACGCTGTTTCGGCAGCCACGAGCCAGCTCCAGACGGCGCTGAACAAGGCCAGTGCCATGTTGGCCCTCACGGACGATGGGGGAGCCGGGGCAACCAAGGACTACACAAAGCCCGGCTTCTACAAGGGCGAACTGATGGGCAACGTGAAGACCTGTTACAACAAGGCACTTGCCATCTTTAACAACCGCCAGACCGTTTCCTACCTCACCGCGGCCCAGGCTCTGGACAAGGCGTGCCAGACCGTGCTCGACAACGCCTATGCCAAAGTGGAGTTTATCCCGGGCAGTACCTGCACGCTCCGAAACTACGCCTATCCCACGCGCTACATGACAGAAACGACGAAGACTGAAAGCGGCGTCACCAAGAACATTATTTCCACAAAGGAGGTAAACGACGAGGATCCGCTCACGGACAACCAGCAGTGGATTGTGGAAGCCACGGCGACCGCAGGCGTCTACGCTTTGAAGAACAAGGCCACAGGTCGTTATGCCCAGTCTGTATCAGCCAGGAGCACCATCTATGAGATGGGTGGTGACCCGAAGAATTTCCTTTTGGACGACATGGGTAATGGCCGCTGGGCTTTCAGCTACGACAGCAATCACTTGTTTGCCCTCCACAGCGCCTCCAATGAATACTACAAAGTAGTGGGCTGGAACCACGACGCAGACGCTTCGCAATGGTACATCGTGATGACGGACAAAGACGCCGCCTTGTCTACCGAGAACCAGCTGGAGGCCTTGATAGCCCAGACCCGGACGCTTGTGGACGAAATGGCCATCGTCGGTCTGAAGGGCGACTTGGATATGGCAAACATGCGCATCTACTCCAACACGCCCGAACAGTACCACGGCACGGAGATGCTCGTGGACGGCGATACCGAAACATACTTCCACACGAACTGGACGGGCGACAACGCCGTGGCCGAGGACCACTACATCCTCTTCGACTGCGCCGAAATGCCCCTGGATGAGTTTGTCGTGCGCTACACGACGCTCCCTGCTTCGGCCCACAACGTAGATGCGCCCAAGACCATCGTCATCGAAGGCGCCAACGAAGCGGTCAATGGCATTCCTTCGGACTACTCCCCCATCGCCACGCTCTCTTCCACCGACGCCACGAACCCGCTGCCTACCGCGAAGGCCACGAGCTATACATCGGCCACGCTGGGCACGGCCGGCACAAGCTACCGCTATCTCCGTCTGCGTGTCACCGACGCCACTGGCGGCTCCTGGGGCTCGCACAAATACTTCGGCCTCGCCGAACTGGCCCTTGTACGCCAGGCTGACAAGGTGTTTGGCATCAAGTCGAAATATTCCTCTCTGACGGAAGGAAACATCACTGATGCGCTCAACGCAATTACAGATGCCGAAACAGCCATCGCTGGGGAAGACAAGACAGCCTCTTCTCTCCAGACAGCCTACACGGCGCTCGAAGCGAAGTACAACGTGTTGGCCGCAGCCAAAGCCAGCGGCGAGACAAGCGAGACTTCGCCTTACCGCACAGCTTTGGAAACGCTTATCTCTTCTACGAATACACTCATCAGCGAGTGTGGAACGGTGACGGACATTTCCGCCAACTTCCCGCTGCAAAGCACCTCTAGCGATGCCGCCGGTTATCTCTACTGCAATGCGCCTTACACAGCCCAATCGAATGGCGACTATAGCGTACAGGGTACGGACGGTTACCACCTTCTCGACGGTGACCTCAGCACCTTCCTCCACACAGACTACAGCGGCGTCAACTCTGCTGACAAGCTCGACCACTACCTCCGCGTTTACTGCGGCGAAGAAGGCCTCGACTATTTCACCTTCACCTACACCACGCGAAACACGGGCGACGGACAGCCCACTTCTATGGTCGTTGAAGGCTGCAATGAAGAGGCTGGCACATACACCAAATTGGCCGAACTCACAGGTCTGCCCACAGGTCACAGTGTGCCATACACCAGCGAAGCCATCGGTACGAGGGGACAGAGCTACAAGTATCTCCGCTTCCGTGTGACAGGCAATTCCAAAAACGAACAAAAGGGTGGCCACTACTGGTTCTGCATGGCCGAGTTTGGCGTACAGCGCGTTCCCATATATGAAGCTGCTGTCAACGAAAATTGCGGCGTTGTGGAAGAAAGCGACATTCTCGCTACTTACGAAGCCGTGAAGGCCGCGCAAACCGTGCTCGACATGGCCACGACCGTCGAAGAGCTTGAAGCCGGCACTGCCGCGCTCCAGGCACAGTACAACGCGCTCAATACGGCCAAGACTACCTCTCCCGCCGATTTCACGGCGCTGAATGCTGTCATCTCCTCCACCCAAACGAGCTATGCCTCCTGCTTCTCCGACGAAGCCTGCACCACCATCCAGAGCAAGTACGAGGGTTCGCTGAACCTCACCGCCGCGCTGCTCGCCGAAGTGAAGGCCGCCCTCGAGGCCGCACAAACGGTGGCCAACACGCGGAAGGCTACACAGGCTCAGGTGGTCGAACAGACCGCCCAGCTCACGGCCAAGGCCAACCAACTGGCCCACGCCATCGCAGCAGCTGCCTACCCCGTGAAGCTGACGTTCAACGTGGAAGCCCCCGAACTCTACTCCATCACCATGAAGGTAGCTGAAGGCAGCCGCCTGCAATACCGCGGCGATGCCTCAATCGGCGACGGAGGCGATAGCGACTACGACAAGATCAAGTGCGCTTCACAACTCGAACTCGGCAATGCTTACCAAGCCTTCTACTTCGTGCCCGGCTCTGAGGCTGGACGCGTACGCCTCTACAACTATGCCGACCACAAGTTCTTCGGCATTGAGGACGGCTCATTCGTAGCTGGTCCGGGCAAGGTGAAAGCATACACCGAAAGCGCAAACCTTGTGGTAGAGGAGTGGGAAATTGTACCCAACGTGAACAACGAAGGCTGGTATAACCTCAAAGCCATTCCCACTGATGCTGCAAACACCACGGTGCTCTACATGGGTCAAAGCGATGATGCCAACAAGCCCAACCTCGGTTTCCGTGACGATGCCGATAGCGAACGTGCCCTCTACCAGTTCCAGCAGGATAACGGCATGCACCTCAGCGCCGCTTACCTCCAGCTCTACAACTATTTCCATTCAAGTCTGAAGACCTCCGCGGCCATTGAACTGGCTAACACCAGCGACAACGTGGGCTTCATTTCTACGGAAAAAGCCACGGCCTTCAACGCAGCCTTGGCTGCTGCACAAACGCAGCTGGCCAATGAAACGGATACTGACGAAGCCTACACTTCAGCTTATACGGCTCTTGTCAGCGCCAACGAAGCCCTCGTAGTGAATCTGCCCGTAGAAGGCAAATACTATGTAATCCGTTCGGCGGCCACAAATGGCGACACTGACTACTGCAGGAACGCGCTGGTTCACGCCAATACCGACACCCACAAACTGACTTGGACCAAGGGCATGTACGCTACAGATGCCACCGCTATCTGGAGCTTCACGCCTCAGGGCGATGGTACTTTCATCCTCAAGAACCTCCACACGCAGACAGGCCCGGGCTCACTGCCCTTCCAGAGTGGCACTGCCGCTTTGCAGGAAAGCAGTCTTCCCGTGACCATTTCTTCCTTCGACTTTATGGCAGGCAGTCTTACGCTCTCCATCGAAGGAAAGAACATGCACGCACAACAAGCAAACAGCTGCATCGTCCAGTGGCCTGTAGCATCCGGCAATGCCTCGCTGTGGAAGATTGAAGAACTCACCGAAAGCGAACTCAGCGCCGTCGGCTATTCCCTCTCCATGTCGAAGTGGGAGAACGCCAGCTTCTTCTCTGCTTATCCCGTCACTGTCCCCGACGGCCTGAAGGCTTACTACCTGAAGGGTGAAGAGTCGCTCAACGCAAGCAACGGCACGGCCACACTCACCGAAATCACCACGGGCACCATTCCCGCAGGCACGGGCGTCATCCTCCGCGGCGTGCAAGGCAGCTACACGCTTTCCTTCGCCAACGAAGCCTGGAGTCAAGAAGCTCCCGCCGACAACCTGCTGAAGGGTTCGCCCTACAAGTGCTTCAAGGCCGGCGTGGCAGGTACGTCGTACTACGTGTTCGGCGTGAAGAACAGCAACGTAGGTCTCTACAAGGCATACCTCGAGTACGACGCCAACGGCACGCAAGGCACGGACAACGTCTACAACGACACGAACAATGGCGGCTACTTCCTCGTAGAAGCCAACCGCATCTACATGGAAAGCGCCGACGCGCAGGCCCAGCCCGCAGGCTTCCGTCTCGCTGATCCCGAACTGACGGGCCTCGGCACGACCGAACTCGGAACAGACGGCAAGGACGCTGTCATCTTCGACCTCCAGGGCCGCCGCCTCCTCCGTGTCACTACGCCGGGCTTCTACCTCATCAACGGCCAGAAGCGCTTCGTGCGTCCCTCAGAGAAATAAATCACCACAAACAGCTTTATCCGAACCATCATGAAAAAGAAAAAAACATACCAAGCCCCCACCGCCCACTGCGTGACGCTCACGCTCGCCCACTGCCTGGCGGACTCCACGAGCTCCACGGGTTTCAGTAACTCTGAATATGCCGGCGACGACACAGAGCGACTGAGCAACGGCAAGGACTACAGTGAAGATTTCTGGGGCGACATGTAGTAATGCCCCAACCCTAATGGCCACGAGGTTATAAAGTTGCCGGCCGAAGAGTGAATGCTCTTCCAAGGCAGCCTTATAACCTCGTTCCATTTATACCGCCTCCCGGAGACGCGGCAAAACTTCACAGAAATTTAATCTCCCGTTCTTCGTCCGGCAACCTAAGATGTGGTAAACTTGCAGCGGCAAATCCCGCAGCCCATCACGTTCGCTTCGCTCCCAAGGTACATTATTTCAGCGTTCAAGGCAATTCCCCGAAGCGACTTGCGTTCAAGGCGAGGGCTGAAAGCCCGACCTTTAGCACATGGCCCCGGGACATCTCCCATCCCAAACCCAAATTCAAACAACCCACCCACATATAGCTTATGCCCATCAAAATCTTAGTCGTAGACGACGAACCCGACTTGCGAGAAATCCTGCAAATCAACCTCGAGAATGCGGGTTACGAGGTGGACACCGCCGAAAGTGCCGAAGAAGCGCTGCAACTCCTCGGCCCGGCCCACCGCCTCATCCTGCTCGACGTGATGCTCGGCGGCATGTCCGGCTTCCAGTTCGCCGAACACCTCCGCAAGGTGCTCCACAACGAAGTCCCCATCATCTTCCTCACGGCCAAGGACACGGAGCGTGACATGCTCACGGGCTTCTCCGCAGGCGGCGACGACTACATGGCCAAGCCCTTCTCGCTCCACGAACTCCTTGCCCGCGTGAAGGCCGTGGTGCGCCGTACGCAGGGCGAGACCGAACGCAAGCTCCTCCACGCCGCCGGACTGACTATCGATTTTGAAAAGAAACTCGTGGTAGCCTCTGGCCGTCCCCTCAAGCTCTCGCCCAAGGAGTTCGGTATCCTCAGCCTCCTCGCACGCCATCCCGGACGCGTCTTCTCGCGCGAGGAAATTCTCGCCGAGGTGTGGCACGGCGAAACCTACGTGCTCGACCGCACCGTAGATGTCCACATCGCCCGCATCCGCCGCAAGCTCGACACCGAAGCCCAGCACCTCACCAACCGCCAGGGCTACGGCTATTGTTTTGAAGAAAACGTCTGACTCCCTGTCCATGAACCTCCCCTTCACCCTTTCCTACAAATCCAAGCTCCTCCTCAACTTCACGGCGCTCTTCGCTGTGTTCACGCTCATCTTTGTCATGTTCCAGTACCGCCGCGAACGGCAATACAAGCGCGAACTCCTCGAAGAACGCCTGCGCTGCTATGCCAACATGGTGGCCTCGCACGCCGACACCACCGCCGTGCCGTTCACTGCCTCGCCCAGCCTCACCCCCACTGCGTTCCAGCGCATGCTGCCGCCCGAACTGCGACTCACCATCATCGACACCGACGGCCAAGTCCTCTTCGAAAATGCCGGACACCGCCCCGAGGAAATGAACAACCACCTCGGGCGCCCCGAAGTGCAGGCCGCGCTGCTCAAGGGCGAAGGGTCGGACATCCGCTTCTCCACCACCGAAGACCGCGCCTATTTCTACTTCGCCAAGTCCTACGGCGCCCGCATCGTGCGCGTGGCCCTGCCCTACAACGACACGGTGCAGAACTTCATGAAGGCCGACAATGTCTTCCTCTGGTTCGTGCTCATCCTCTTCCCCGTGGTCCTCGTGCTCCTCATCTACATCTCCGACCGCTTCGGCAAGGCCGTTTCAGGACTGAAGGACTTCATGCGCTCGGCCGACCGCGGCCTGGTGGACTACGACCGCATCGACTTTCCCCACTCCGAACTGGGCGACATCGGCCGTGCCATCATGGAGAAATACCGGCAGCTCGAGAAGTCCAACACCGTAATCGCGAACGAGCGCGAACGCCTCCTGCGCCACTTCCACTACTTCGGCGAGGGCATCGCCATCTTCAGCCACGAGCGACAGTGCCTCTACGCCAACGCGCGCTTCATGCAGTACATGAACCTCCTGCTCGACCGCCCTACGGCCAACGTCGACGCGCTCTGGGAAGTGGACTCCATGTCGCCCGCCGTGGAGTTTCTCGCCCTCCACAGGAAGCCGCGCCCCACCGCCGAGGAAGCCCCCTTCTTCCGCTTCACCCTGCCCGCGGGCGGCACCACCTTCGCCGTGCAGCTCCTCATCTATGCCGACGCGGGTTTCGAACTCACGCTCACCGACGTGACGGTCGCAGAAAAGAACCGCCAGCTCAAGCAGCAGATGAGCAACAACATCACCCACGAGCTGCGTACCCCCGTGAGCAGCGTGCGCGGCTTCATCGAAACACTCCTGCAGTGTCCGCAGCTCTCCGAGGAGCGCAAGCGGGCCTGCCTCGAAAAGGCCCACGCCCAGACCGTGCGCCTCACCGACCTCATCCGCGACGTGGCCCTCATCACCAAGACCGAAGAGGCGCCCGACCTCATTCCCCGCGAAGCCCTCAACCTCACCCAGGTGGTGCGCGACGCCACGGAAGACCTCCACGACGTGCTCGACAAGGCGGGGATGGAAGTGCTGACCGAACTCCCGTCCACGCTCCCGATGTGCGGCAACTACAGCCTCCTCTACGCCATCTTCCGCAACCTCCTCGAAAACAGTGCGCGCTACGCCGGCGCGGGGGCGGAAGTGCATATCGACTGCTACAACCGCACGGACCACGTGGCCTACCTCACGGTCTACGACACAGGCTGCGGCGTGCCCGAAGCCCACCTGCCGCGACTCTTCGAGCGATTCTACCGCGTGTCCGAAGGCCGCACGCGCGACTGCGGCGGCACGGGCCTCGGCCTCTCCATCGTGCGCAACGCCGTGCGCTTCCACGGCGGCGACATCTCCGTGCGCAACCGCCGCGAAGGCGGCCTGGAGTTCCTCTTCACCCTCCGCTTAGACTGAAAAGCCTGGTTCTTGCCCTTTTTCACAAAAATGAAAAGTTTGCTTTGCAACGTAAAGATTAAGTCCTACTTTTGTGCCACAAACTTGAAATCTATCAATCCTAAACTAATATGAGCCTTAAAATTGTAGTGCTTGCCAAGCAAGTGCCCGACACGCGAAATGTCGGTAAGGATGCCATGACTCCCGAGGGCACCGTGAACCGTGCCGCCCTCCCGGCCATCTTCAATCCCGAAGACTTGAATGCGCTCGAACAGGCGCTCCGTCTGAAAGAACAACACCCCGGAACCACCGTACACATTCTCACCATGGGCCCCCCGCGCGCCACGGACGTTATCCGCGAAGGTCTCTTCCGCGGCGCAGATGGCGGCTACCTCCTCACTGACCGCGCCTTTGCCGGTGCCGACACGCTCGCCACGAGCTACGCCCTCTCGCAGGCCATCAAGAAAATCGGCATGCCCGACATCATCCTCGGCGGCCGCCAGGCCATCGACGGCGACACGGCCCAGGTGGGCCCGCAGGTAGCCCAGAAGCTCGACCTGAACCAGGTGACTTACGTGACGTGCATAGAGAAGGTCGAGGACGGCAAGGTGACCGTGACGCGACACATCGACGGCGGCATCGAACGTGTCGAAGCGCCGCTCCCCATCCTCCTCACCGTGAACGGAAACGCTGCTCCCTGCCGCCCCCGCAACGCGAAACTCGTGATGAAGTACAAGCGTGCGTCGGCCCCCATGGAGCGCCCCGCCGATGGCAACCTGCCCCACGCCGAGGAATACGACAAGAAGCCTTATCTGACCATCGCGCAGTGGAGCGTGGCCGACGTGGACGGCGACCTGCAGCAGTGCGGCCTCGCGGGTTCGCCCACGAAGGTGAAGGCCGTGCAGAACATCGTGTTCAAGGCCAAAGAAAGCAAACGCCTCACGGCTGCCGATGCCGACGTGGAGGCGCTGGTAAAAGAATTGTTGGACAGCCACACCATCGGGTAAGCGCACAAACACTGTTGAGACTATGAACAACGTATTCGTATATTGCGAAATTGATAAATTCACCGTCGAGGACGTTTCGCTCGAACTCCTCACGAAGGGCCGCAAACTGGCCAACCAGCTCGGCGTGCAGCTCGAAGCCATTGCAGCGGGCTCGGGCATCACGGGCAAGGTGGAAAAGGATATCCTCTCCTACGGCGTGGACAAGCTCCACGTGTTTGACGCGGAGGGTCTCTACCCCTACACCTCCAAGCCTCACACGAGCATCCTTGTGAACCTCTTCAAGGAAGAAAAACCGCAAATCTGCCTCATGGGTGCCACAGTCATCGGACGCGACCTCGGACCCCGCGTGAGCTCCTCGCTCACCAGCGGCTTGACGGCCGACTGTACGGCACTCGAAATCGGCGACTACGACGACAAGAAGAGCGGACGCCACTACGAAAACCTGCTCTACCAGATCCGACCGGCTTTCGGCGGCAACATCGTGGCCACGATTGTGAACCCCGACAACCGTCCGCAGATGGCCACCGTGCGCAGCGGCGTGATGAAGGCCGAGAAGGTGGCCGAATACTACAACGGCGAAATCGTCTACGAGGACGTGGCGAAGTATGTGCCCGAAACGGACTACGTGGTGAAGGTCATCGAACGCCATGTGGAGAAGGCGCAGAACAACCTCAAGGGTGCGCCCATCGTGGTGGCCGGCGGCTACGGCGTGGGCTCGAAGGAGGGCTTCGACCTGCTCCGCAAACTGGCTCAGGAACTCCACGGCGAAGTGGGCGCAAGCCGTGCGGCTGTCGATGCAGGCTTCTGCGAGCATGACCTGCAGATTGGTCAGACTGGCGTGACGGTGCGTCCGAAGGTCTACATCGCCTGCGGCATCTCGGGTGCCATCCAGCACGTGGCCGGCATGAAGGAGAGCGGCATTGTCATCTCCATCAACA
>CAMGGA010000060.1 GCA_946055515.1 uncultured Bacteroidales bacterium | reverse complement strand
TGCTCGACATCCAGAGCGGTGGCCTGCACAATGCCATTCCCCGCGAAGGCTATGCCATCTGCGCGGTGCCGATGGCCGACAAGGAACTCGTGCGCGTGCAGCTGAACCTCTTGGCCGCTGCCGTGGAAGAAGAACTGTCCGTGACGGAACGCGACATCCAGTTCACGCTCGACAGCGCCATCGAGTCTGCTGCTGCCTGCATGGAGCCCCAAGCCATGCGCCGCATGCTGCTCTCGCTCCACGCGGTCTACAATGGCGTGTTTGCCATGAGTCAGGACATCGACTGGCTCGTTGAAACTTCCACGAACCTCGCCAGCATCCGCCTGGAAGATGGCGAAGTGGTGGTAACGACCAGCCAGCGCAGCTGCATCGGCAGTGCGTGCGAAAACATGGCGAGCGTGGTGCGCGCGGCGTTTGAACTCGGCGGCGCCCAGGTGGTGACCAACGAAGGCTATCCCGGCTGGAAGATGAACCCCAACAGCGAAATCCTGCGCATTGCCAAGGAAAGCTACGAGGCCCTGTTCGGCAAGAGCCCGAAAATCCTTGCCATCCACGCCGGTCTCGAGTGCGGTCTGTTCTCTGAAAAGTACCCGCACTTGGACATGATCAGCTTCGGCCCCACGCTCCGTGGCGTACACTCTCCCGACGAACGTCTGCTCATCCCCACGGTGCAGGCTGTCTGGGACCATCTCCTCGACATCCTCAAGCGGGTGTAAACCTTCCCCGAACTTGACTCTTCCACTGGTTATGAGGTGTCCCGCGCACCTCATAACCCTCTTCTTGTGGATGCCCCGCACCCCGCATTGCTTCACACAATCCATCTTTCCACCATGCGTTTTCTCCCTCTGCTCCTCTTCTTTGTCCCCCTGCTCACGGCCTGCATGGGTGAGGACGACTACACCGTTTCGCCCAACGACAGACTGACTTTCAGCACCGACACCGTCGCACTCGACACCGTCATCAGCGGTAGTGCCACCAGCACGAGCCGTATCGTGGTCTACAACAAGGCATCGAAGGCTGTGCGCATCGCGCAGGTGGGTTTGGAACGCGGAGCGGCCTCGCCCTTCAAGTTGAACGTGGACGGCACTCCGCTCACTGCGGGAGCGGCCGCCGACTTCGAGATTGCGACGAACGACAGTCTCATCGTGTTCCTCATGGCCAACGTGCCCGAGAGCAATACGGACGAACCGACATACGAAGAAGACAAGTTGTACTTCACGACGGAAGCCGGCGTGACCCAGAAGGTGGTACTCACGGCTTGGGGGCAGACCGTCGAGACGCTTCGCGGCTGCCGCATTGCCGAACCAACGACGTTTGCCTCGAAACGCCCTTACCGCATCATGGACAGCTTGGTGGTGGAGCAGGGACAGACGCTTGCGCTCGCCCCGGGGTGCCGGCTCTACTTCCACCCCGGAGCAGAACTGGTGGTACACGGCTCATTGGTTATCCAGGGCACGCCGGAACAGCCTGTCGTGCTGCGCGGCGACCGCATGGGCAACATGTTTACCAACCAACCCTACGACCGCATTCCCGGACAGTGGGGCGGAGTGAGGCTGACTGCGACTTCCTACGACAACTATTTCAACCATGCAGACATCCACAGCGGAACGTATGGGGTGCGCGTAGACTCGTCCGACGTGGCCCGCACAAAACTGATTGTGGAAAACTCCATCATCCACAACACGGCGCAGCATGCGCTCGACATCCGCATGGCACAGGTCTATGTGGGCAACAGCCAGCTCACGAACGCCGGAGGCGACTGTCTGCACGTGAGGGGCGGCAACGTGACGGTGGTCCACTCTACCCTCGCGCGCCTCTACGTCTTCACGGGCGGAAGCGGGGCTGCACTCGACTTTGCCAATTTCGATGGCGGCGTGCGCCTGCCTCTCGAGTCCCTCCAGTTTGCCAACTCCATCATCACGGGCTACCAAAGCGACGAAATCATGGGCAACCAGAACGTGGACTTCCCCGAAGATGCCTTCAACTATGCCTTCTTCAATTGTCTGCTGAACACGCCGCAGACCGAAGAAGCGGACCCACGCATGGTGGATTGCCTCTGGGACCAGCCCGACAAGGGAAACACTGAGCCCGTGGACTCGCTCGTTATCCGCGAGAGGAATTTTACGCCCGAACCCGACCTGACGCACCTCCTGTTCAGCTTCCAGCTCGCCCCGGGGTCGAAGGCCATCGGAACGGCCAGTCCCGAAATCTCTGCCCTCACCTACCCTACCGACCGACTGGGACGCCAGCGCGGCGAGAAGCCCGACATGGGATGCTACCAGCACAATTGATTTACCAACCAGTGTAACACATATTTCTTTAATTCAAGTTTCGGAAGTTCCTGAATTTGAAGGTTACCGGTAAAGGATGCTCCGCTACCAAGGCTATAAGGTTAAAGAATGGTACTTTACAACCTCGTTACCTGCGCGAAGCCCAGCACCTCAGGACCTCCGGAACTTAAATCTTTCATTCTATGCCTACTCCAAACGATTACGCACACCTTCAGCCCCAGGCGGTCGATTTTGAACAGACTGTACTGGGCGCGCTGATGGTTGAGAAGGACGCTTACTACCAGGTGAGCGAAATTCTCAAGCCACAGAGCTTTTACCAGCAACGCCATCAAATCATTTACGAAGCCATCCGCCGCCTCAACCTGGAAGAGAAACCCGTGGACATCCTCACGGTCACGGAACAACTGCGCGCAACGGGACACCTCGAGGAAGTGGGAGGCCCTTCCTACATCGCCCAGTTGAGCAGCCTCGTTGCGTCCTCGGCCCACATCGAGTACCACGCCCGCATCATTGCCCAAAAGTCAACGGCGCGGCAACTCATTACCTACACGAGCAACATCCAGCAGAAGGCTTTCGACCCCACGCAGGACATCGACCAGCTCATGCAGGAGGCCGAAGGCAATCTCTTCGAACTGTCGCAGACCAACCTCAAGAAGGACTATACGCAAATCGACCCTGTCATCCGCGAAGCTTACGAGATGCTCCAGAAAGCCGCCGCCCGTGCCGACGGTATGAGCGGTCTGCCCGCGGGCTTCCATGCGCTCGACAAGATTACCTCGGGCTGGCAGGCTTCCGACCTCGTCATCCTCGCGGCCCGACCGGCCATGGGTAAAACGGCCTTCGCGCTCTCCATGGCCAAGAACATCGCCGTAGACCAGCGCATCCCCGTAGCTTTCTTCTCGCTCGAAATGTCGAACGTGCAGCTTGTGAACCGTCTGATTGTGAATGTGTGCAACATCAAGGGCGAGGCCCTGAAGAGCGGTCAACTCAAGGACTACGAGTGGCAACAGCTCGACGCCAAAATCAAGCCCCTCATCGGTGCACCGCTCTATATCGACGATACGCCCTCGCTCTCCGTTTTCGAACTCCGCACCAAGGCCCGCCGCCTCGTGCGCGAACATGACGTGAAAGTAATCATGATTGACTACCTCCAGCTGATGAACGCCTCGGGCATGAATTTCGGCAGCCGACAGGAAGAGGTCTCGACCATCTCCCGTTCGCTGAAAGGCTTGGCCAAGGAACTGAACATCCCCATCCTCGCGCTCAGCCAGCTCAACCGTGGTGTAGAGAACCGCGAGGGAAGCGACAAGCGCCCGCAGCTCTCCGACCTCCGCGAATCGGGTGCCATCGAACAGGACGCCGACATGGTTCTCTTCATCCACCGCCCCGAGTACTACAAGATTTACCAGGACGAGGCCGGGCGTGACCTCCGTGGCAAGGCGGAAATCATCATCGCCAAGCACCGTAACGGTGCCGTGGGCAATGTGCTCCTCACCTTCCGCGGCGAATATGCACGCTTCCAGAACCCCGACGATCCCGACCCTGTCAGCGGTCAGGCTCCTTCGGACGTGGCCGGCGGTTCGGAAGGCATCATTGCCTCGCGGGTGAATGGCAACTCCGACCCCTTGCCTCCCCCGCCGATGGACCAGATTCCACCTGCGTCCGACATCCCCTTCCTGCCCCCTTCAGCATCGGAAGCGCCCTATTGATGGCCTTGAGTAAGGCTTCAAGGACAAGGCAAAACATTTCTCATTTTCCACAGCATACAGAAAACCCACATTCGACGGAACGCCTGAGCGTTCTCCCGAATGTGGGTTCTTTATTTCAAGACATGACCAAAGAGAGATTGGCACATGCCTTACTGGTGATTAGTCCAGCTGAGCGAGCTTGTTGTCAGAGCCGAGCACTTCAACAATCTTGTGCTCATACTGCTTCTTCATGTTGTCGCGAGCGGGGCCGAGGTACTTGCGCGGGTCAAATTCACCGGGCTTTTCAGCGAACACCTGACGAATGGCAGCAGTCATGGCCAGACGAGAGTCAGAGTCGATGTTGATCTTGCAAACAGCGCTCTTGGCAGCCTTGCGGAGCTGTTCCTCAGGAATACCTACTGCGTTGGGGAGCTTGCCGCCGAACTTGTTGATCGTGTCAACTTCTTCCTGGGGAACGCTGGAAGAGCCGTGGAGCACGATGGGGAAGCCGGGGAGCTGTTCCATGACTGCATCGAGCACGTCGAATGCGAGGGGAGGAGGAACGAGACGGCCCGTTTGCGGGTCACGCGTGCACTGTTCGGGAGTGAACTTGTAAGCACCGTGGCTCGTACCGATGGAGATAGCCAAGCTGTCGCAGCCAGTGCGCGTAGCGAAGTCTACAACTTCTTCGGGCTTCGTGTAGTGGCTTTCAGCGTGGCAAACTTCGTCTTCCACACCGGCGAGCACACCGAGTTCACCTTCTACGGTTACGTCGAACTGGTGAGCATAGTCTACCACCTTCTTCGTGAGGGCTACGTTTTCCTCGTAGGGAAGGCCGGAACCGTCGATCATCACAGAGCTGAAACCCATGTCGATGCAGCTCTTGCAAGTTTCGAACGTATCTCCGTGGTCGAGGTGAAGCACGATTTCGGGATGCTTGCAGCCGAGTTCCTTGGCATATTCCACAGCACCCTCAGCCATATAGCGGAGCAGTGTCTGGTTGGCGTAAGCGCGGGCACCCTTGGATACCTGGAGGATAACGGGGCTCTTCTTCTCAGCCGAGGCCTGGATGATGGCCTGGAGCTGCTCCATGTTGTTGAAGTTGAAGGCGGGGATTGCATAACCACCGTTAATGGCACGCTTGAACATTTCGCGCGTGTTCACCAAACCTAATTCTTTGTAGTTTACCATAATTTTTTAGGATGATTAAAAATGAAATTCGTGGTATGTGTGGCAAAAGTACGATATCTGCTTTTTGTGTGCAAGGGATTTTGTGCTTTTTTTAAGCACTTACACCTTATCGTTGTGCTTCGCGCACTGGCGCAATTGCCACGTATTGTAGACATTGTGCCAAATGCTGTAGAAACCGCCGGCCAAAGAGGTAACGGGATTGAGGAAGGTATAGCCCATCCAAATGGCAAACACCGTATTCTTCTGGCCCAGGGCCTGTGAGGTGCTCACAAGGCGTCCGCTGCGGCGGCCCAACAGCCGGCCGAGCGCAAACTGCACTACGCAGCACACGAACGAGGCCAGGGCGATGCCCGCCAACTCTATGAAGGGGTGGGAAGTGTGGACGATGCTGCGCGTGGTGACGGCGATGGCCAGTGAGAGCGAGACAGCCCAGAGGTAGAACGAGAGGTTGGAATAGGAAAGCAGGAACCTGTGGATTTTCGGAAAGGCAAAGCGAAGCAGTTGGGCGGTGACCAGCGGACCGATGAGGAGCGGGAACACTTTGGTCAGGATGCTCCACCCCGCACTCAGGAAACTGATGTGCTCCACGGTGCTGACCAAGGGGAGCATGAGGGGAACAACGAGCGAAACGGCCAGGTTGATGAGGATGAGGTACATGGTGACGTCGGCCGTGTCGCCACCCAGTTTCTGTGTGACTACGGGCGAGGCCGTCGCCGTGGGACAAATGAGGCAGAGCAGCGCGCCCTCCAGGATGACCGTCGCACCCGGACTCAGCGGGACTAACCCCACGAGGAGGCAAAGCAGTATGAAGGTCCCGCACTGGAAGAGGATGAGCCATAGGTGGGAAAGCCGCGGGCGGAGCTGCCGGATGTCTATCTTGCAAAACGACAAGAAGAGCATGGCGAAGAGAAACAGGGGCTGCAACACGGCCACAGCGTCTGCCGCGTGGGGGCGGAGGGGGTTGAACAGCGAAAGGTGGGCATAGAGCAAGTAGCTCACGGCACCCATGACGATGGCGATGGGCAGCGTCCAGTTTTTAAGGAAGCGCAATAGGATGTGCATGATACAATGTATTTTTTCTGGCGCTCACGCCCCTCAATGGCCCAAGCCCTTGAGGGTCGGGGCAGATTAAGAGATTTCCGACAAATTCATCTGGCCTTTCTTCAGCATTTTCAGTTGCCTCCACACGATGTCGTTTTGCGGGTGACTTTCCTCGGGATCCTGGTCCAGCAATTCGTTCGCCGCCTCTCGCGCCACTTCCATCAAAGGCTGGTCACGGACGATGTTTGCGATTTTCAGGTCGAAGGGCATTCCGCTCTGGGCCGTTCCGTCGAGGTCGCCGGGACCGCGGAGCTTCAGGTCCTCCTCGGCAATCACAAAGCCGTCGGTCGTTTCGACCATGATTTGCATTCTTCGGCGGGTGTTTTCGCTCAGATTGTTGTTCGTCATCAGAATGCAGTACGACTGTTCCGCACCGCGCCCTACCCTGCCTCGCAGCTGGTGGAGTTGCGCAAGTCCGAAACGGTCGGCGTTTTCAATCACCATCACCGAGGCGTTCGGCACATTGACACCGACTTCGATGACCGTGGTCGAAACGAGCACTTGGGTCTCGCCATGCTTGAATGCCTGCATGGCATTCTCCTTGTCGGCGGGTTTCATTTTCCCGTGAACCATCCCCACCCGATACTCGGGGAGGGCTTCAATCATGCGGCTATACCCAGTTTCCAGGTCCCGCAGGTTCTGCTTCTCGTTTTCCTTGATCAAGGGATAGACCACATACACCTGGCGGCCCAGCGCCAGCTGGTAGCGGATGCCTTGGAGGAGTTTGGCGCGGTCGTTCTGCCGGTAGTGAATTGTCTGCACCGGCTTGCGTCCCGGAGGAAGCTGGTCAATGACGCTCACGTCCAGGTCGCCATAGACCGTCATGGCCAGGGTGCGCGGGATGGGGGTGGCCGTCATCACGAGGATATGCGGCGGACGCAGGTTCTTTTGCCACAAAAGGGCACGCTGCTTCACCCCGAAACGATGCTGCTCGTCAATCACGACAAGCCCCAGGTTGAGGAAGCGGACATTCGGCTCAATCAGCGCGTGTGTGCCGATGAGGATGTCCACCTTGCCGCTGGCCACGCCCTCGAGCACTTCCGTGCGCTTTTTTCCTTTCACCGTCCCCGTGAGCAGCCGCACCTCTATGGGCATCTCCTTCAGGTAGCCCATGAGTGAGGCGCAGTGCTGTTCCGCAAGAATCTCCGTGGGTGCCATGATACAAGCCTGATAGCCATTGTCCGCAGCCAACAGGCAACACAGCAGTGCCACCATCGTCTTCCCGCTGCCCACGTCGCCCTGCAACAGACGGTTCATCTGTTTGCCCGTCGCCATGTCTGCATGGATTTCCTTCACCACGCGCTTTTGGGCATCCGTCAGTTCGAATGGCAGGAAGTGGTGGTAGAAGTCCAGGAAATGTTTTCCCACACGGGGAAAGGGATAGCCCTGGTTTTGCTGGCGACGCCGCGTCGTAGTGCGGAGAATATCCAGTTGCAGGTAGAAAAGTTCCTCAAACTTCAGTCTGCGCGAAGCCTCGGGCAATGCCGCCGCGTTGAGCGGTTTGTGGATGGTGTGCAAGGCAGCGTCCAGCGGCTGGAGGTTGTAGCGCCTCACGAGGTAGTCCGGCAGCGTTTCCTCAATGGCCGTCTTTCCCAGCAGGTCAAAGGCCCGGTCCACCAATTCGCCCATCGAGCGCGAAGTGAATCCCTGCCTCTTCATGCGTTCCGACGTATGGTAGTGCGGCAGCATGGCAAGCGGCACATCGGCAGCGGTGTCAGCGTCCTCCAGTTCGGGGTGTGCAATATTGATCCGCCCGTTGAACGCCGAAGGCTTGCCGAGCAGCGTGTAAGTGTGGTTAAAGAGCAGCCGTTTGTCCATGGCTTTGATGCTGTTGAACCACACCAGTTCCACCACTCCTGTACCGTCCGAGAAGAGTGCCACCAAGCGTTCGCGCCGTCCGCTCCCCTCCACGTTCTTCGCCACAATCTGCCCCTTGAGCAACACGTACGGCATTCCCTCGCAGAGCTCCGCAACGCGATGCACCACACTCCGGTCTATATATTTATAGGGGAAATGGTACAGCAAGTCGCGCAGGGTGAAGATATTCAAGTCTTCGCCCAGCAACTTGCCCCGCACGGGGCCCACGCCTTTCAAATACTTGATGTCAGTCTGCAGCGTTTGCATGGGAAGATGCCCGGCTCTTGCGCAACGCGGGAGAGATTAAAACTTCAGATAGTTCGTAAACGAGTCGTTGGTCACTTTAAAACCCATTTGTCGGGCCACTTCATCGACCAGGGCGGGCGACTTCACCAGCCTGCGGGCGATGGCCATCGCGAAGTGGGGCGTGGCCGCGGGACCGTTGGCCGTGATGAGGTTTTCGTGTTCCACCACGTAGGCATTGTCGTGGTAGATGGCATCCGTAAGATAAGTGCGCAAGGTCGGGTAGATGGTGGCATGCTTACCCTTCAGCAAGCCAGCAGCGTCCAGCACCATCGGCGCGGCGCAGATAGCCGCGATGAGTGCTCCCTTGGCGCTCTGGTGCTGGACCGTGAGGCGGAGCACGCCGTTCGCCAGCATCGTTTCCGCTCCCTTGGAACCGCCGGGGAGCACAATCGCATCGCAATAGTCGAGGTGGTTCTTGCGGAACAGGCTGTCTGCCTTCACCACGAGGTCGTGCGCGCTTGTCACCACGCGTTTGCCCGTGATGCTCAGGGTTTGCACTTGCAGGCCGCAGCGGCGCAGAATGTCTATCGTACCGAGAGCCTCAATATCTTCAAAGCCATCGGCTAAAATCACATATATCATAAAAGAAGTCTTGTAGATGTTCTAAAAGAAAAAGTATCGCGGCTGCCTCACTTCAGGCACTGGAGGTAAAGGCTGACCGTTTCGCGCAAGCCCAGATAGAGCGCGTCACAAATGAGCGCATGGCCGATGCTCACCTCGTCCACCCAGGGGATGGTCTGGTGGAAATAAGCCAGGTTTTCCAGACTCAGGTCATGTCCGGCGTTCAGCCCGAGGCCGATTTCGCGGCAACGCTGCGCTGTTTCGAGGAATGGAGCAATGGCTGCCTCGCGGTCCGTGGCGTATTGGGCGGCGTAAGGTTCCGTGTAGAGTTCCACGCGGTCCGCGCCCAAATTCTTGGCCGCTTCCGCCATTTCGGGCAGCGCGGCGATGAATATGCTCGTGCGGATGCCCGCTTCGCGGAAGCGCGCCACAATGGGACGCAGGAAGTCTGCATGCTTCTGCGTGTCCCAGCCCGCGTTGGAAGTGATTTGCCCCGGGGCGTCGGGCACGAGCGTCACCTGTGCCGGGCGGGCTGCCACCACCAGGTCGCAGAACTCTGGCGAAGGGTAGCCCTCAATGTTGAACTCGGTGGTCACCACCTTCTGCAAGTCCATCACGTCCGTGCGGCGAATGTGGCGCTCGTCGGGCCGCGGATGCACCGTGATGCCCTGCGCGCCGAACCTTTCGCAGTCCTGCGCCACCCGAACCACATCGGGATTGTTCCCGCCGCGTGCATTCCGCAGCGTGGCTACCTTATTGATGTTAACGCTTAATTTTGTCATATTCTCCAATGGTTATCCCACAAAAAGTACTACATTTGCGGGCTTCTGTTTAGTTTGGACGAGCAAATGTACAGCTTTATGCGCGTTTTTCGTCCTTTAACGAAACTAATTTAAAGGAGCAAGGCTTAATTTTAAAGTATTTTATAAAAAGAGCAGCTCAACGGCCCGTTACTTTCCCCGCTTTGCGCCCCACAGGCGAACGGGCGGCGAAGGAAACGCCGGGGCGAGCCGCCTTTCCCTACATACAGCATGGAAACCTTCCCTCACCTCCATTTTGCCCTCTTCGGCAACGTCTACCAAACGAAGAAGAACCAATACGTCGCTGCCATTCTCCGGAAACTGGCAGCACTGGGCGTACAGGCAAGCCTCGAAGCGCCGTTTGCCGAATTTCTCCACCAGAAGCTCCAGCTCGACCTCAGCGGCTTCACCGTGTTCTCTCCCAGCGAACCCCTCACCGCTGATGCCGCCATTTCCATCGGAGGTGACGGCACCTTCCTGGGCACCGCTGCCAAGGTAGGCGCGGCAGGTATCCCCATCCTGGGCATCAACACGGGCCGCCTCGGCTTCCTGGCCGACGTCTCCCCCGAAGCCATCTGCCCCTCGCTCGAAGCCCTCTGCCGCGGCGACTACGTGGTGGAGAAGCGCAAGGCGCTGCAAGTGGAGAAAATGGGGAGCGAAAGCGACTTTTTCCCATTCGCGCTCAACGAGGTGGCTGTGCTGAAACACGACAATTCCTCGCTCATCGAAATCTCCACCTATATCGACAACGACTACCTCACCACCTACCTCGCCGACGGACTCATCGTGTCCACCCCCACAGGCTCCACGGGCTATTCGCTCAGCGTGGGCGGACCCATCCTCATCCCCGGTTCGGGCACCTTCTGCCTCTCGCCCGTAGCCCCACACAGTCTATCCGTGCGGCCAGTGGTCGTCCGCGACGATGTCGAGATACGGCTCAAGGTCCACAGCCGCAGCAGCCACTACCTCCTTTCCGCCGACGGCCGCAGCGAATCTCTCCCCGAGTCCACAGTCCTCTCCATCCGCCGTGCCCCCCACACCATCAAGGTCATCAAAATCGAGCACACCCACTTCTTCGACACCCTCCGCGGCAAGATGATGTGGGGAGCTGACCAGCGCAAATAACGTTCTTAAAAGTGCGTTTTTCCCAGACACTTTCGGCTGCGCTCGGCTGAGTGAAAACAAGTTTTCCCTCCGCTCTCGC
>CAMGGA010000059.1 GCA_946055515.1 uncultured Bacteroidales bacterium | reverse complement strand
GCGACTTCACCGCAGAGTATCGCCTCGGTGAGGATGGCCGCGTGGAGAAGGTGGAACACCGCATCTGGAACGAGGAAGACTACGTGGTGAACATTGGCCCGCAACACCCCTCAACCCACGGTGTGCTCCACTTCCGTGTGGCCCTCGAGGGTGAACGCATCTGCAAGATTGACCCGCACCTTGGCTACATCCACCGCGGTGTGGAGAAAATCAGCGAGCAGATGACTTATCCCCAAACGCTGGCCTTGACCGACCGCCTCGACTATCTCGGCGCAATGCAGAACCGCCACGCGCTCTGTATGTGTATCGAGCAGGCTATGGGCGTGGAGGTGAGCGACCGCGTGCAGGTGATCCGTACGATCATGGATGAGTTGCAGCGTATCGATTCGCACATCTTGTTCTTCAGCTGTCTCTGTCAGGACCTCGGTGCCACGACGGCCTTCCTCTATGGCTTCCGCGACCGCGAAAAGATTCTCGACATCTTCGAGGAAACCTGTGGCGGCCGCCTTATCCTGAACTACAACACGATTGGCGGCGTGATGGCCGACATCCACCCGAACTTCGTGAAGCGCGTGAAGGAATTCATCCCTTATATGCGGAAGAATATCCAAGAGTATCACGACATTTTCACGGGCAACGTGATCTTCCAGAACCGTGCGAAGGGTGTGGGCGTGCTCACCAAGGAGCAGGTCATTTCCTTCGGCTGTACGGGTGGCACGGGCCGCGCTTCGGGCTGGCACAACGACCTCCGCAAGCTCCGCCCCTATGCTGCATACGACCGTGTACAGTTCAACGAGGTGGTGCGCACCGAAGGCGACTCCTTCGCTCGCTATATGATTCGTCTCGACGAAATCCTCGAGAGCTTGAACATCATTGAACAACTCATCGACAATATCCCCGAAGGCAACTTCCAGGAGAAGATGAAACCCATCATCAAACTCCCCGCAGGCACTTTCTACAGCGAAGTGGAAGGCTCGCGCGGCCGTTTCGGCGTGTTGATCGAGAGCAAGGGCGACAAGAGCCCCTACCGTCTCCACTACCGTTCGACAGGTTTGCCCCTCGTGGCCGTGATGGACACTGCTTGCCGAGGCAATATGTTGGCGGACCTCATCACCATTGGCGGAACTGTCGATTACGTAGTCCCCGATGTAGACCGATAGGTTATTTAGTTGAAAAGTGGAGAGTTTAAAGTTTATAGGTGTGCAAAGACGGCCCAGCCGCCTGTGGCCCGATAAACGTTTAAAAGTCTAAACTCATAAACTCAAAACGACAATGTTTGATTTCTCAATAATAACAAATTGGCTTCACGACTTCCTTATGGGGACTTGTGGCTTTGCCGAATGGGGCGCAATCCTCACGGAGAGCGTGCTCGTGGCATTGGCCATCATCACCCTCTATGCCGTGTTTGCCATCGCACTTATCTACATGGAGCGCAAGGTCTGTGCAGCCTTCCAGTGCCGCCTGGGCCCGATGCGTGTAGGTAAGTGGGGACTTCTCCAGGTGTTCAGCGACGTGTTCAAGATGCTCACCAAGGAGATCATCAGCATGCGCCAAAGCGACCTCTTCCTCCACAACTTGGCCCCGTTCCTCGTGGTGACGGCTTCGATGGTCACTTTCAGCTGCTTGCCCTGGAACATGGGAGCACACATCATCGACTTCAATGTCGGCGTGTTCTTCTTCCTGGCCATTTCCTCCATCGGCGTGGTAGGTATTCTGCTTGCGGGATGGAGTAGTAACAACAAGTATTCGCTCATCGGTGCCATGCGTAGCGGTGCGCAGATTATCAGCTACGAACTCAGCATCGGCATGACGATGCTCGCCATGATTTGCCTCACGGGCACCATGTCGTTCAGCGAAATCTGCCAAGACCAGTACGTCAATGGCTGGAACATCGTGCGCGGCCACGTGCCCGCCGTGATTGCCTTCCTCATCTACCTCGTGGCAGGCAACGCCGAGTGTAACCGCGGCCCGTTTGACCTTCCCGAGTGCGAGAGCGAATTGACGGCCGGCTACCACACGGAGTATTCTGGTATGCACTTCGGCTACTACTACCTCGCCGAATACCTCAACCTCTTCATTTGTGCAGGTATGGCTTCTACCATCTTCCTGGGTGGTTGGGCGCCCCTCCACATCTACGGTCTCGAAGGCTTCAACGGCGTGATGGACCTTGTTCCCGGTGCTGTATGGTTCTTGGGCAAGACGTTCTTCGTCGTGTTCCTTCTGATGTGGCTTCGCTGGACCTTCCCGCGTTTGCGTATCGACCAAATTCTCTCGCTCGAATGGAAGTATCTCATTCCTTTCAGCATGGTAAACCTTGTGCTCATGGCCCTTTGCGTGGCAATGGGTTGGCACTTTTAATCGGTAAAGACTCATGGAAGAAAAAAGTTATTTCGGCGGAATAGCCGACGGATTGAAAAGCTTGACCACGGGTTTGAAAACCACCATGCGCGAGTTTTTCACGCCCAAGATTACGGAGCAATATCCCGAGAACCGCGCCACGAACGTCATGTTCGACCGCTTCCGCGGCTCCCTCACCATGCCCCACAACGAGCAGAACCAGCACCAGTGCATCGGTTGCGGCTTGTGCCAGATGGCCTGCCCGAACGATACCATCAAGGTGACCAGCGAGTTTTACGAGACTCCCGACGGCAAGAAGAAAAAACGCCTCGTGAAGTATGAGTACGACCTTGGCTCCTGCATGTTCTGCCAACTCTGCACCCGCGCCTGCCCCCACGGCGCTATCACCTTCGACCAAAGCTACGAAAACGCCGTGTTCGACCGCTCGAAGCTCAAGAAGGTGCTCAACCACGAGGGCAGCAAGTGCGTGAAGGAGTAATCCTGTGCAAGCGCCGGGGGTAGCTGCTCCCCTCCCTCGGGGGCTACAGCCCCGGCATAACAACGATAAATAACAAACGCAATGAATTCTCAAAATATCATGTTCGTCGTTTTGGCGGTACTCATCATGCTCTCCTCGCTGGCCACGGTGATGACCAAGAGCATTGTGCGTGCAGCCACCTACCTGCTCTTCGTGCTGCTTGGCACGGCAGGTCTGTACTTCCTGATGGGCTACACCTTCCTCGGTTCCGTTCAGGTCATGGTCTACGCGGGCGGCATCATTGTGCTCTACGTGTTCTCCATCCTGCTCACCGAAGGCGCGAAGGACGAGAGCTTCAAGCGCAAGGCGAAGGATGCCTCTTGGGGCTTCCTGCTCAGCCTTGTCGGCTTCGTGGCCTTCCTGAGCGTGGTGCTCACCCACCAGTTCAAGTCGGAAGTGCTCGGCGGCCCGAGCGAGTCCGCCAGTGCCGTCACCACCATCAGCTCCATCGGCCATGGCATGCTCAGCAGTGGCGAAGGCGGCTACCTCCTTCCCTTCGAGGCCGTCAGTGTGCTGCTGCTTGCTTGCATCGTCGGTGCCCTGATCATAGCGCGCAAGCGATAGTCCGAAACCACTCAATAAAACAGACAAATCAGTATGATACAGATTGAATATCTCCTCGTCGTGTCGGCCGTGATGATGTTTGCTGGTGTTTTCGGCTTCCTTACCCGCCGCAGCACGCTGGCCATCCTCCTGTCGGTAGAGCTCATGCTCAACGCCACCGACCTCAATTTCGCAGTGTTTAACCGTATGCTTTATCCCGAAGGCTATGAAGGCTATTTCTTTGCGCTCTTCTCCATCGCCATCTCGGCGGCCGAGAGTGCCATTGCAATCGCCATCATGATCAACATCTACAGAATGGTCAAGAA
Source organism: uncultured Bacteroidales bacterium (assembly GCA_946055515.1). Taxonomy (GTDB): domain Bacteria; phylum Bacteroidota; class Bacteroidia; order Bacteroidales; family Bacteroidaceae; genus Alloprevotella. The sequence goes on along the minus strand of CAMGGA010000059.1, from coordinate 7,370 downwards.
CATTCAGGCAGGTGAGCTGGAGCAGATGAAGTGGTAATGTTATCTACATGGAATCAACAATTTTCATTCTCCTGCTGCCATTCCTCTCGTTCCTTCTTCTGGGAGTGTTCGGGAAATGGTTCAGCCATAAAGCTGCAGGACTCATCGGCACCGCTTCGCTGCTTGCAGTAGCCGTGTTGTCGTACATGACAGCCTACGACTACTTCTTCTGCACCGCGCGGACAGCCGAGGGCGTCCTTCCCACCCTGATGCCCTACAACGTCCACTGGCTTCCCTTCTTCGCGGAAGGTCTGAGCTTCGACATGGGCATCATGCTCGACCCCATCTCCGTGATGATGCTCATCGTCATCTCCACGGTGTCGCTCATGGTCCACATCTACTCCTTTGGCTATATGCACGGAGAGCGTGGCTTCCAGCGCTACTACGCCTTCCTGAGCCTCTTCACCATGTCGATGCTCGGCCTCGTCGTAGCCACCAACATCTTCCAGATGTACATGTTCTGGGAGCTGGTGGGCGTTTCCTCGTACCTCCTCATCGGCTTCTACTACACTTCGCCCGCGGCCATCGCCGCTTCGAAGAAGGCATTCATCGTCACGCGCTTCGCCGACCTCTTCTTCCTCATCGGCATCCTCATCTACGGCTACTACTGCCGGTCGTTCGGCTTCGAGTTCGACCAGGCGGGCTTCGCCCAGGGCGCAGCCATGTTGCCCTTGGCACTGTTCCTGATGTTCATCGGCGGTGCAGGTAAGAGTGCCATGTTCCCCCTCCACATCTGGCTTCCCGATGCCATGGAAGGTCCGACCCCCGTGTCTGCCCTCATCCATGCCGCCACGATGGTTGTTGCCGGCGTATTCCAGATTGCCCGTCTCTTCCCCTTGTGGATAGAGTACGCTCCCGGCACGCTCCACATCGTAGCTTGGGTAGGTGCCTTCACCGCCTTCTATGCCGCTGCCGTAGCCTGCTGCCAAAGCGACATCAAGCGCGTGCTCGCCTTCTCGACTATCTCCCAGATTGCCTTTATGATGGTAGCGTTGGGCGTATGCACCGAGTACACCACGGGCCACCACCACGTGGGCTCCCTCGGCTACATGGCCTCCATGTTCCACCTCTTCACCCACGCCATGTTCAAGGCACTCCTCTTCTTGGGAGCAGGTTGCATCATCCACGCTGTACACAGCAACGAGATGTCGGCCATGGGCGGACTGCGCAAGTACATGCCCATCACCCACATCACCTTCCTCATTGCCTGCCTTGCCATCTCCGGCATACCTCCCTTCTCGGGCTTCTTCTCGAAGGATGAAATCCTCACGGCGGCCTTTGCCTACATGCCCGCCATGGGATGGATCATGACAGCCATCGCCGCCATGACCGCCTTCTACATGTTCCGCCTCTACTACGGTATCTTCTGGGGAACAGAGAACAAGGAACTCCACGCACACCACACGCCCCACGAGGCTCCGCTCACGATGACGCTCCCGCTCGTGTTCCTCGCCCTCGTCACCTGTGGTGCAGGTTTCCTCCCCTTCGGCCACTTCGTCAGCGCCGACGGACAGCTCTACGACATCCACCTCGACTGGGACATTGCCGGCACCTCCATCGTGATTGCCGTTGCCTCCATCTTCCTCGCCACCTATATCTATATGGGTGAACGCCAGCCGAAGGCCGATGCCCTCGCCGAGAAGTTCAAGGGTCTCCACCAGTGGGCCTACAAGCGCTTCTACCTCGACGAAGTCTATCAGTACATTACCCACCGCATCATCTTTGCCCACATCTCCAAGCCCATTGCCTGGTTCGACCGCCACATCATCGACGGCTTCTTCGACTTCCTCGCCAATGGCACCCACGCCCTCAGCTTCCGCATCCGCGGATTCCAGAGCGGTTCGGTTCAGAAGTACGCCTTCGTGTTCCTGCTGGGTACGCTTGCCTTGTTGACCATCATGGTGCTGGCATGATGCACTACTTAAAGTTGAAGGTTGAACAGTTCAGAGTTTGCCGAAATGCAGCCCTGTCGCGAGAAGCCCTTTCGCCCGGTTGCTTCGGAATAAGCTTTGTACAGTCAGCCCAAGCTTAGAAACGATAATTCCAATCATCACTATGAATTTCCTTTCATTATTTGTTCTCATACCCCTGGTCATGCTGCTCGGACTGTGGCTGGCCCGCGATGTGAAGGGCGTGCGTGCAGTGATGGTAGCGGGAAGTACCGCCCTCCTCGTGTTGGCCGGTTACCTCACCGTCACCTTCCTGGGCGACCGCGCAGCCGGAGCAACCGACGAGATGCTCTACACCGCTTCGCTCAACTGGTTTGAGCCCCTCCACATCAAGTACTCCGTGGGGGTAGATGGCATCAGCGTAGCCATGTTGCTGCTCTCCGCCATCATCGTCTTCACGGGAACCTTTGCCTCCTGGCAACTCAAGCCCCTCACGAAGGAATACTTCCTTTGGTTCACCCTCCTCAGCCTTGGCGTGTTCGGCTTCTTCATCTCTGTCGACATGTTCGCCATGTTCATGTTCTACGAGATAGCCCTTATCCCCATGTACCTGCTTATCGGCGTGTGGGGTAGTGGTAAGAAAGAATATGCAGCCATGAAGCTCACCCTCATGCTCATGGGCGGTTCCGCTTTCCTCATGTGCGGCATTTTCGGCATCTTCTACGGAGCAGGCGGTCAAACCATGAATATCGTCGAAATCGCCAACCACACCGGCGGTGCCCACGCCATCGACTTCGCCCAGCAGTGCATCTGGTTCCCCTTGACCTTCATCGGTTTTGGTGTACTCGGCGCCCTCTTCCCCTTCCACACTTGGAGCCCCGACGGTCACGCCTCTGCGCCGACCGCCGTGTCCATGCTCCACGCCGGTGTGCTCATGAAGCTCGGTGGTTACGGTTGCTTCCGTATCGCTATGTACCTCATGCCCGAAGCCACCCATGAACTCGGCTGGATATTCCTTATCCTCACGGGTATCTCTGTCGTGTACGGTGCCTTCTCCGCCTGTGTGCAGACCGACCTCAAGTACATCAACGCCTACAGCTCCGTGTCCCACTGCGGCCTGGTGCTCTTCGCCATCTTGATGCTCAACCAGACTTCCTGTACCGGTGCAGTGCTCCAGATGCTCAGCCACGGTTTGATGACCGCCCTCTTCTTTGCCCTCATCGGTATGATTTACGGCCGCACCCACACCCGCGACATCCGCGAGCTCAACGGCCTCATGCGCATCATGCCCTTCCTCTCCGTGGGCTACATCCTGGCCGGTCTGGCCAACCTCGGTTTGCCCGGCTTCAGCGGCTTCATTGCTGAAATGACCATCTTCGTCGGCTCCTTCCAGAATGCCGACACCTTCCATCGCGTGCTCACCATTGCAGCCTGCTGCAGCATCGTGATTACCGCAGTCTACATCCTCCGCGTAGTCGGCAAGATTCTCTACGGCACCTGCACCAACGAGCACCATCTCCAGCTCACCGATGCCACCTGGGACGAACGCTTCTCCGTGATTTGCCTCATCCTTGCCGTAGCCGCCCTTGGTATGGCCCCGCTGTGGGTGAGCGACATGATCAACACGGGCGTTGCACCCATCGTGGACCACATCCACGCCACGAGTCACACCGTGTCCACGTGCAACCCCTTTAACTAACAACTCCCCAACTCCCAAGTCTAAATATGGATTATTCACAATTTCTTTATATGCACGCGGAGTTGTCGCTGCTGGCAGTGATCCTCATCCTGTTCGTAGCCGACCTCGTGATGTGTCCTGACAAAAAGAGCGGGAAAGGAGTTTACAATACCTGCCTGCCCGTTGTCCTCCTCACGCTCCACACCGTGCTCAACTTCCTGCCCTGTGCCGAAAGCCAGAGTTGCGAAGCATTCGGCGGTATGTATGTCTACACGCCCATGATGACCGTGATGAAGACCGTGCTCAATGTCGGCACGCTCATCGTCTGCCTCATGGCCCACAAGTGGCTCAGCCGCGAAGAGAACCTCGTGAAGCAAGGCGAGTTCTACCTCCTCGTCCTCTTCACCCTGCTCGGCATGTATTTCATGATTTCCAGCGGCCACTTCCTGATGTTCTTCATCGGGCTCGAGTTGGCTTCCGTGCCCATGACCGCCCTCGTCGCCTTCGACAAGAAGCGCCGTGAGAGTGCCGAAGCCGGTGCCAAGTTCATCCTGCTGGCCCTCTTCTCCAGTGCCCTCCTGCTCTATGGCATCAGCCTCATCTACGGTGCTTCCGGCACCCTCTACTTCGATGAAATCGGTGCCCAGCTCGACGGCTCCCTTCTCAGCATCTTCGGCCTCGTCCTCTTCATCACCGGCCTTGGCTTCAAGATTTCGCTCGTGCCCTTCCATCTCTGGACCGCCGACACCTACGAAGGCGCTCCCACCGTGGTCACGGGCTTCCTCAGCGTCATCTCCAAGGGTGCTGCCGCCTTCGTGCTTCTCACCATCCTGATGAAGTGCTTCGCCCAGAGCGAACTCTTCTACAGCTGGAACACGGGCATGTACTGGATCATCGTGGCCTCCATCACCGTGGCCAACCTCTTCGCCATCCGCCAGAACAACCTGAAGCGCTTCATGGCCTTCTCCGCCATCTCCCAGGCCGGTTACCTCGTGCTCGCCATCATGGACGGCACGGCACAGGGCATGACCGCCCTCGTCTTCTACCTCCTGGTCTACATGGTGAGCAACCTCGGCGCCTTTGCTGTGATGACCTCCATCGAGGAGAACAGCGGCAAAATCCTCATCAGCGACTACGACGGTCTCTACCAGACTAACCCCAAGCTCGCATTCCTGATGACCCTCTGCCTCTTCTCTTTGGCCGGTATTCCGCCCTTCGCAGGCTTCTTCAGCAAGTTCTTCGTGTTCATGGCCGCCTTCAAGGCCGGCTATCCCCTGTTGGTATTCATCGCATTGGTCAATACGGTCATCTCGCTTTACTACTACCTCCTCATTGTGAAGGCCATGTACATCAAGCAGAGCGACAGCCCCATTGCCCCCTTCCGTAGCGACGCCTACACCCGCCTGGCCCTCGTGCTCAGCATCCTCGGCGTCATCGTCTTCGGTATCGGCGGTGTATTCTACAACTATATCGAAGGATTCAGCTACGGCCTCTGACCCGCCTTGCCGAATCCAGGCAACATTCTCTAAAATGCAAAACACGGCCGCAGGCTTTGCTGCGAGCCGTGTTTTTGCTGTAGGGCCATGAAAGGAAGAGCCGGAATAAGGTCTTGAAACGCGAGACCATAAAAATGTGAGGTTATAGAGTCGCTGACAAAAGTACAGTACTTTACAGTAACTCTATAACCTCATGACATTGTCCCTCATGACCCAAGGCCAAAGCATCGTGCCACCTTGCGCCCTAAACCCGCGTCTCCGTATTGTTCAGTTTCAGCATCCGTTCGGGTACACAGCCGCGGATTTCTTCCACAAGCAGTCCCTTCACCGACTCGCGCACAAAGTGCGGTGCCGTGGCCAGCACGATTTCTCGCGTCGGGATAGGGATGGCAAAGGGACGCACCAGTTTGCGCTGTTCCGCATTGAGCTGCGCGAGCGCCAGTTCGGGAATGAACGTCACCCCGTCGCCAGCCTCCACCATGCGCATGAACGTTTCGATGCTGCCCAGCGAGTAAGAGCGGCGGCTCACCTCCGCCGACTTCAGGTTGCAGAACTTCACCAGCTGGTCGCGGAAGCAGTGTCCCTCGTCGAGCAGCCAGAGCGCCTCGTTCGCGAGGTCCGACGTCTTGATGGTCGGCAAATGGTAGAGCGCGTGAGAGGGCGTCACGTAGGCCACGAACTGCTCGAAGAAGAGCGATTCCAGTTGCAGTCCCTCCAGTTCCTCCGTGCGCACCACCACCGCCGCATCGATGTCCCCCGCGAGGAGCGCCTTCTTGATTTGGTGCGTTTTCATTTCCGACACGCGGAGGTCCAGTTTCGGGTGTTTTCTGCAGAGCTTCGGGAAGCAGCGTGGCAGCAGATAGGGGGTGATAGTCGGCAGGATGCCCAGGCGGAATGTCCCCTCGGGGAGGCGTTGCGCATCGTCGATCAGCTGTCGGATTCCTTCTGCCGCGCGCAAGGTCTGCCGCGCCTGTTGCACCACGCGTTCGCAGATGTGCGTAGGCTTCACGGAGCGCGAAGTGCGTTCAAAGAGCAGCACCCCGAGTTCCGTTTCCAGCTTGTGTATCATCGAACTCAAGGTCGGTTGTGCAATGTTGCACTCCACCGCCGCCTTTCCAAAGTGGCGGTGCTCATAGATGCTTACCAAATATTCGAGCTGTTGAAGAGTCATAAGACTGAAAATTTGTTCGCAGAACCTCCCATTATGCACAAACGGCAAGTTCCCTGGTAGGTTTGCAAGGCTGTTGTATGTTTTACTCGCGTGCAAGCAAAGGTAGCAACTTTATTCTTATTGTACAATGTTACAAGAATGTTAAGGTGTCTTCGCCTTCATTTCTCCCCCGCGCACCCCTTATATATACGTAATTTTTTCCTCGGAAAAAACCTTCACAGCTTCACACAAGGGAGTTTTTTCTTTGATACTCATGACAAAACGGTGTGAAGGTAAAACTTTGGAGCCTTCACGCGTTTTCGCGCAAGCAAAATCTCTTTTGTGGTCATCCCAAGGCCCCTGTCACCATGCTCGAACATTTATGCAGATTTTCCAAAAAGCCCGATTTCATCGAAGGTTTTGTCCAAAACCGTCTCTATGTTTCGTCCCTTTTCCACAGCCCCAGGTTTCGTCTTTCCCAAGCCCGCGACCGGATTTTCAATCCCTGCGACAGAATGCACAACTCCGCCGACCGTCGGGCAAGGACACCCCCGCCTCCAGTTAGCTCCTACACCCCCGCGCCGTGAAGCTTCGGGGAAGCGACCCTTCACGCCGTTTGGCTATGAAACCCAGGTGAAAACACACCCGCTGTGAAGCTGTGAAGCAAATTTTCGGGGGAAAAATTACGTATAGAAGCAGGTTCAATCCCCGCCCATCACACCCCATTTGCCCAAAAACACCGCCCCAAAAGCAGAAAAACGGTGAATAATCGGGAAAACATCACTTTTTTCTTCCATGCACTTGCCCGGAATGCAGAAAAAGCCTAATTTTGCACCGCTTTTCCCCTCAGCCGCTTTCGGGATGCAGAGTTCCCCGATATGCTGGGGCGGGACGGACAACAATACTTAATTATCCACAAACCACACAATGGCAGATTTAATTAAAATTGCTGAAGAAGCTTTTGCTACGGGCAAGCAGCACCCCAAGTTCAAGGCCGGTGACACCGTGACTGTAGCATACAAAATCGTCGAAGGTAACAAGGAACGCATCCAGCTCTATCGCGGCGTTGTTATCAAAATCAATGGCCACCAGGAGAAGAAGCGCTTCACGGTGCGCAA
>CAMGGA010000058.1 GCA_946055515.1 uncultured Bacteroidales bacterium | reverse complement strand
TGTTTGATGCTGCTCATCGAGCCGCTGTCGGATGTGTGTGCCTATATGCATAAGTCAAAGAATAAAAGAAAGACGTTTTTAATCGAATAAGACAAACGCAAAGAAACGGATTTCCAAGTAAATCAGTGCGGTTTTCTTGTATCGAAAAGTACTACAAGATTAAAAAATAGTAATTTGGCGCACGAGAATGTAAACATACGATACAAACTGTAAAATCTCAAATATCACGTGTGGATATACATCCCGGCGACTTGGGGTACAAAAGTATTTATTTTTGTCGAACCGGGTGTCATATAGGTAGTAAACAGTATGCCGACAAAGCAAGGCCGGCGAGTATCGGCGTCTAAAAAGTAGCTTTACTTGTCAAGGTGTAATTTATTGAGGGATAGCCCGAAACTGGAGTTCGTCTGTCTAATCCATGTCTAAATCTGTCCGCTTCGGGCAAGCGAGTGCAGGTGCTTCTCCCCACGCCGGTCTTCCCTCGTTCAAATTTATCGCGGTTGAATTTTTACATTCTAAAAGTGCGTTTTTCTAAGACACTTTCGGCTGCGCTCGGCTGAGTGAAAACAAGTTTTCCCTCCGCTCTCGCTTGCACGAAAGTTCTCGCCAAGCCCAAGTGAGCAAGCTCCCTTGGGTCTTTTGGCTTAACGAAAACGTTCACTTTCTGTTCCCACTTTTGCACTTTCGGTCGCGCGGTCCATGCCTGAAGCACCCCCGAAACAAGATTCCAGAGGGAAATAAGACTGCCCCCGTGCCTTTCCCGGCGCCGGGACGTGTGCGCTAAAGGCCGTGGAATAGTGAGGGCGTGAAGAGTGAGTCGTGCCACTGGCCGGTGCGCCCATCCAGCCCTTGACCTTGGAACAAACAAAAAACCTTGGGTTTTTATTTTGCCCTGCTTTCGGTTTGCACTAACTTCGCCCGCCGAATGAAAAAAGTATAGAAGTATGGTACTCAACTACATCTGGATTGCATTCTTTGCCATCGCCTTTGTCATCGCAGTCATCAAATTGGTCTGCTTCGGCGATGCGGAGGTATTTCCCGCCATCATGAACTCGACCTTCGACACGGCGAAGACGGCATTTGAAATATCGTTGGGTCTCACGGGCGTGCTCTCGCTTTGGCTCGGCGTGATGAAAATTGGCGAAAAGGGCGGCGTGGTGAATGCCATGGCCAAGGTGCTGAGCCCTGTGTTTTCCAAACTCTTCCCCGAAATTCCGAAAAACCACCCGGTGTTCGGCAATATTTTCATGAACATCTCGGCCAATATGCTCGGACTGGACAATGCGGCCACCCCCCTCGGACTCAAAGCCATGGAAGGGCTGCAATCGCTGAACCCGAAGAAGGATACGGCGTCCAATTCCATGATCATGTTTCTTGTGCTCAACACTTCGGGCTTGACCATCATCCCCGTGAGCATCATGGTCTATCGTGCGCAGATGGGGGCGGCACAGCCGACGGACATCTTCATTCCTATCCTGATTGCCACTTTCTTCTCTACCCTCGCAGGCGTGGTGGTAACCTGCCTGTACCAACGGATCAACCTGCTCCAGCCCATGCTCCTGGCTACCCTTGGGGGCATGTCGCTCGCCGTGGCTGCACTGATTTGGGGATTCAGCCAAATGGATAGCGCCACGATGAACCTCGTGGGAACTTCGGCGGCCAACATTCTTCTTTTCCTCATTATAATATGCTTTATCGCTGCCGGCGTGCGCAAGCGCGTGAATGTCTACGATGCTTTTGTCGAAGGGGCGAAGGGCGGATTCGAAACCGCCGTGCGCATCATCCCCTACCTTGTGGCGGTGCTGGTGGCCATCGGCGTGTTTCGCGCTTCGGGAGCCATGGACTGGCTCATCGAGGGCGTGCAGGGACTGGTCCGTTGGGCCGGCTTCGACGCGGAGTGGGTGGCAGCGTTGCCCACGGCGCTCATGAAACCCCTCTCGGGCAGCGGGGCACGCGGCATGATGGTCGATGCCATGACCACCTACGGCGCGGACAGCTTCGTGGGCCGGCTGAGCTGTATGTTCCAAGGCTCCACCGACACTACCTTCTACATCCTCGCGGTCTATTTTGGCTCCGTGGGCATCAGCCGTACCCGCCACGCCGTGGCCTGCGGACTCCTCGCGGACCTCGCGGGCATTGTCACGGCGGTCGCCTTGTGCTACCTCTTTTTCTGAGCAACGCCTGTGCCGGACAGACACGTGTAAGCAATTCTAAATCAACCCTCTAAAAATAAAAAACGTTTCGCGCCAAGTCCAAGTGGGAAAGTACGCTTGGAACTCCTGGTCCCACGAAAACGTTTCTTCCCTTTCCCATCATGGCAGAAGCCTCTTCCCCAACCGCCGCCAAACAGGGTGGCATGAAGGCCCTCGCTAAGGACACGGCCGTCTATGGTCTGTCGAGCATCGTGGGGCGTTTCCTCAACTATCTCCTCGTGCCGCTCTACACGGCCAAGCTCGCCGCGGCGTCGGGCGGCTACGGCGTGATTACGGAGGTGTATAGCTATGTGGCCCTCCTGCTGGTGCTGCTCACCTTCGGGATGGAAACCACCTTTTTCCGCTATGTGAACAAGGAGGGACAAGAACCCATGCGCGTCTACTCGACCACACTCCTCCTCGTGGGCGGTGTGGGATTGGCATTCGTGGCCCTCGTGCTCGGTTTTCTCCCCGCTATTGCTGAAGCCTTGGACTATGCCGACCATCCCGAGTTTCTCGGCATGATGGCGGTGTGCGTAGCCATCGATGCCTTCCAGTGCATCCCCTTCGCCTACCTCCGCTATCAGCGTCGCCCCCTGAAGTTCGCCGCACTCAAACTCCTCTTCATCGTCCTCAACATCGCGTTGAATTTGCTCTATTTCGTAGTCCTCCCCTACCTCTATCAGCATGCAGAAATCCGCGGTTTCATCGAGCTTTTCTACCATCCGGGCTACGGAGTGGGCTATGCCTTCGCCATCAACTTGGCCTGCACGGCACTCATCACGTTCTTCTTCAAAAGCGAGCTCACAGGATTCCGCTGGACTTTCGACAAAAAACTGGCGCGGCAGATGTGGACCTACGCCTGGCCCATCCTGGTGCTGGGCATCGCAGGCATCCTGAACCAGACGGCCGACAAAATGATTTTCCCCCGCCTCGTGGAGGGGCAGGAAGGTAAGGTGCAGCTGGGCATCTACGGGGCGAGCGTGAAAATCGCCATGATCATGGCCATGATTACGCAGGCTTTCCGCTATGCCTACGAGCCCTTCGTGTTCGGTCGGCAGAAGGACAATGACAACAGGCAGACCTACGCCAAGGCCATGAAGTATTTCCTCATCTTCACGCTCCTGGCATTCCTCATGGTGATGGCCTACATCGACGTGCTCAAGCACATCATCGGCCGCGACTATTGGGAGGGCCTCAAGGTGGTTCCTGTCGTAATGGCCGCCGAAATCATGATGGGCATCTACTTCAACCTTTCCTTCTGGTACAAACTCATCGACCGCACCATTTGGGGAGCTTGGTTCTCGGGGGCAGGCTGCGCCGTGCTCATCGCGGTGAACGTGCTCTTCATCCCCACCTACGGCTACATGGCCTGTGCGTTGGCTGGCTTTGCGGGTTACGCCACCGCCATGACGCTCAGCTATTTTGTGGGCCAGCGCTACTATCCCATCCCCTACCCGCTGAAGAGCATGGCCGTCTATGTCGCCATCGCGGGGCTCTTCTTCGCCGTGATGCAGTGGGGCGCGGCGTATGTGGACACCCTTTGGCTGCGCTTGTTGCTCAACACGGCGTGCGTCGGCCTGTTTGTCGGACACATCGTTTACCACGATTTCCCCTTGTCGAACCTCCCCGTGGTGGGAAAGTACTTCAAGTAAATCAAGTTTCGGAAAATCCGGAACTTAAAGGTTATAAGGTGAAGGTCGCCTTGCTCCCAGGGTGATGAGGTTATAAAGTAAGTCTTTAGCGCAACAGATTGCTCTGCAAAGTCATTGGGAAGTAACTTGATAACCTCATAACCTGCGCGAAGCGCAACACCTCATAATCTCCGAAACTAAAATAAGTAAATAATGGCACACGAAATCTATACCCTCAGCAACGGGCTGCGTGTCATCCATGAGGCACGTCAGTCGGAAGTGCTCTACCTGGGCTATGTGGTCTGTGCGGGCACACGCCACGAGGAGCCGGCCGATGCAGGAATGGCCCATTTCATCGAGCATTTGACCTTCAAAGGCACAGAAAAACGCCGCTCATGTCACATCACGAACGGTCTCGAACGGGTGGGCGGCGACCTCAATGCTTTCACCACCAAACAGGAAACGGTCTACTACGCCACGGTGTTGAAGAAAGATTTTGAGCGCGCCGCGGACCTGCTCACCGACATCGTGTTCCACAGCATCTTCCCTCAAACCGAAATCGACAAGGAAGTGGAGGTAATCTGCGATGAAATAGACAGCTACTTGGATTCCCCATCAGAACTTATCTTCGACGAGTTCGAGGCCATGATGTACCCCAGCCTGCCCTTGGGCCGCGACATCCTGGGCCGCGCCGAACGCCTCCGTACCTACACGACCGCCGATGCCCTGCGCTTTGCGCGCCGTTACTATGTGGCGCCCAATGCCGCCTTCTATGTCTACGGCGATGTGCCGTTTGGAAAAGTGGTCCGCACGTTGGAAAAACTCACGGCCGACTTTCCCGCCGCAGTGCCGCTGCTCCACGAAACCGTTCCCCTGGCTTTCCCCACGCTGCCGGCCGAACCGCTCCGAAAGGTCGAGAAGCAAACCCACCAGGCACACGTCGTTGTCGGTGGTCCTGCTTTTGGCGGCAGAGACAGCAGGCGTTTTGCGCTCACCTTGCTCAATAACCTCTTGGGAGGCCCCGGCATGAACTCCCGCTTGAACGTCAGTTTGCGCGAAAAGGCAGGACTGGTTTACAGCGTGGACTCTTATCTCAACACCTATCCCGATACGGGCTATTGGAACGTTTACTTCGGTTGCGACAGCTGCGATGTGGAACGATGCCGGCGGAAGTTGCAGCGCGAACTCCGCCGCCTTTGCGAAAAACCGCTCAGCAAGTCCCAACTCCTTGCGGCCAAGAAACAGCTCCTGGGGCAAATCGGCATCTCGACCGACGCTTCGGAAGGCTACTCCTTGGCCCTCGGCAAAACGTTTGCCCATTACAATAAGTACCGCGACATAGCCAAACTCAAACAAGCCATCTCCGATGTGACCGCTGAGGAAATGCAGGCTGTGGCGGCGGAAGTGTACCATCCGGAGCGGCTCACCACGCTCGTTTACCATTGACGCCCCATGCTTCGTGCCGAAGAGATCAAGCGACTTGCCGCCGAAATCGGTTTCTCCGCCTGCGGCATAGCTCCCGCTGAGGCTTTGCCCGCAGAAAGGGCAGGGGAGTGGCATCGGTGGCTGGCCGAGGGATGCCAGGCAGAGATGGACTATCTGGTGCGCCACACCGATAAGCGCCTCGACCCGCGGCTGCTCGTCGAAGGGGCGAAAACCGTGGTGAGCGTGGCTGTCAATTATTTTTCGGGTGAAGTGGACAAAGCCTTGGCCCAACAAGCCGCTCCCCTTCGCCTGGCCCGCTATGCCTACGGCACGGACTACCACGAGGTGGTCAAGGCCATGCTCCGGCAGCTCATGGCATCGCTCGGGCTCGAGGAAGGGCGCGACGGCCGTCCCTTCGTGGACACAGCGCCCATCGACGAAAAGTATTGGGCGCAGCGCTGCGGCTTGGGCTGGCGCGGCCGACACACCCAAATCATTCTTCCGCAGCAGGGCAGTTTCTTCGTGCTCGGCGAACTGGTTTTGACCGAAACCTGCGATGAATACGACGATTTTTGCGAAAGCCGCTGCGGCGCGTGCCGGAAATGCGTGGAGGCTTGTCCCATGGGGGCACTGCGCGGCGACGGCACGCTCGATGCCCGCCTTTGTCTCTCTTACCTCACCATCGAGCAGCGCGGCGATTTGCCGGCTGAGGCCGCCGAGGGCATGGGCCGCTGCTTCTACGGCTGCGACCGGTGCGCCGAGGCTTGTCCGCACAACCAGCGCTTTGCCCACGACACCCACATCGAAGCGTTCCGCCCGCGGCAGGCCCTTCTGCAGCTGCAGGCAGAGGATTGGTTCGGCCTCACCCGTGAGCAGTATCAGCTGCTTTTCCGGAAAAGTGCGGTGAAAAGGGCGAAATGGGAAGGATTGGCCCGAAATCTCGAGGCTGTGAGGCAAAATCTGGCTGCACAAGGGGACGAAGCGGCACAAGAGGGGGAAAAATAGGTGGAAAACACCGATGAAACCGCGCATTTTTGAAGAAACCAGGGCTTGGGCTTCGTGGAGCAGTGCAGATGTGCTCCAAGTCATTTCCCGGCAAAACTCCAAGCAGCTCCGTTCCGCCCATTTTGTTTGCCCTGCTCAGAATAACCCCCGCGTGTTAGCCTTTCTCCAAGAAAATAATATAACTTTGCGGCGCCTTGGCCCGTGTGCCTACTGACAGACGAAAATAATCAACAATTCAAATAAATTACAGCGTAAATCTCACATGAAGCAGTTTAAGTTGGTAAACAACCTCCTGGGCTGGATTACCTTTGCGATTGCGGCCTTCACCTACTGCATGACGGTAGAGCCCACGGCCAGTTTTTGGGATTGCCCTGAGTTCATCACCACAGCCTACAAGCTGGAGGTGGGCCACCCGCCTGGTGCGCCGTTCTTTATGCTCACGGGTAACTTTTTCACCCAGTTCACCGACGACCCCTCGAAGGTCGCCTTCTGCGTGAACATCATGTCGGCCTTGCTCTCGGCCCTCTGTATCCTCTTCCTCTTCTGGACCATCACCCACCTCACCCGCATGCTCATCACCGACGACGGGCAGGTGAAGTCGTGGCAGCAGACCGCGCTCATCATGGCCTGCGGTCTGACGGGCGCCTTGGCCTTCACCTGGAGCGACACCTTCTGGTTCTCCGCCGTGGAGGGTGAAGTCTATGCCTACTCCTCCATGTTCACCGCACTCGTGTTCTGGCTCATCCTGAAGTGGGAGGAACACGCCGACGAACCCCACTCCGACCGCTGGCTCGTGCTCATTTTCTACCTCACGGGCCTTTCCATCGGTGTTCACCTGCTGAACCTGCTCTGCCTCCCCGCCATTGCCCTCGTCTACTACTACCGCCGCAAGCCCGACGCCAACGCGAAGGGCTCGCTCGTGGCGCTGGCCATCTCCATGCTCCTCGTGGCCGCCGTGCTCTACGGCGTAGTGCCGGGCATCGTGAAGGTCGGCGGCTGGTTCGAGTGGTTCTTCGTGAACGACCTCGGGCTGCCCTTCCAGTCGGGCGTAGTTGTGTACATCCTCATCCTCATTGCCGTCGTGTTGGCAGCTATCTGGAGCACCACCACGAAGAACCGCAAGCGCACCTCCTTCCTCTACGTGCTCAGCGTGGCCCTGCTCGGTATTCCCTTCATGGGCCACGGCGCGCTCTCCGTAGTGCTCGGCCTCGTTGTCCTCGGCGGATTGGTAGCCCTGCTCCAGTTCAAAGACAAGGAAGGCAACTATTGGCTCAGAAAGCGTTTCCTCAACACCTCGCTGCTCTGCATGTTGATGCTCATGATCGGCTACTCTTCCTATGCCATCATCGTCATCCGTTCCACGCAGAACACCCCGATGGACCAGAACTCCCCCGAAGACATCTTCACCCTCGGGTCCTACATGAGCCGCGAGCAGTACGGTTCCTACCCCCTCTTCAAGGGCGAGGCTTACTGCTCACAGGGACAGGCTTATGCCGCAGGTGCCATCGACTACAAGCGCAAGATGCGCACGCAGCGTGTGGAGAAGGCCAATCCCGCCGACCCCGACAGCTACGAGGAAATCGAAGAAACCACGGGCTTGACCTATCCCGCCGGACTCACCATGCTCTTCCCCCGCATCTGGAGTGCTTCGCACGCCGACAAGTATGAGCAATGGCTGGGCGACATCGATATGAAGGACGTCACCTTCTCCACCCCCGAGGGCTACGAGATGGACGGCGAGATGCCCACGCAGGCCGCCAACCTGCGCTTCTTCCTCTCCTATCAGGTGAACTTCATGTACTGGCGCTACTTCATGTGGAACTTCGCCGGTCGCCAGAACGACTACCAGAGCCAGGGCGAACTCGAGCACGGCAACTGGATCACGGGCTTCTCCTTCATCGACAATGCCCTCTACGGCGACCAGAGTCTCCTGCCCAAGCAGTTCGGCGAGGAGAACAAGGGACACAACGTCTTCTACTGTCTGCCGCTCCTGCTCGGCCTTCTCGGCATGGGCCTGCAGTACATGAAGGGCGACAAGGGCATGCGCCAGTTCTGGGTCGTGTTCTTCCTCTTCTTCATGACGGGTCTGGCCATCGTGCTCTACCTCAACCAAACGCCGTCGCAGCCCCGCGAGCGTGACTATGCCTACGCGGGTTCCTTCTATGCCTTCGCCATCTGGATTGGCTTGGGTGTGGCTGCCCTGGCTGCCCTCTTCGAGAAATGGATGAAGAAGCAGAGCACCCTCGCCGTGGGCCTTGCCTCGCTCCTCGGCATCCTGGTGCCCCTGCAGATGGTGAGCCAGACTTGGGACGACCACGACCGCTCTGGCCGCTTTGCGTGCCGCGACTTCGGTCTGAACTACCTCAACACGCTCCCCGACAAGGGCAACCCGATTATCTTTACCAACGGCGACAACGACACCTTCCCGCTCTGGTACAACCAGGAAGTCGAAGGCAACCGCACCGACGCCCGCGTCTGCAACCTCTCGTACCTGCAGACCGACTGGTACACCGACCAGATGCGCCGCCCCGCCTACGACTCGCCCGCGCTGCCCATTACGTGGGAACGTATCTACTATGTGGACAACGGCAAGCATGCCTACTATCCTATCAAGCCCGAAGGCAAGGCCGAGCTCGACCGCATCAAGGCGGTGAACCCGAATGTAGACCCCTACGAAATGTCGTACCTCATCGACCACTACGCCAAGAGGGAGCGCGGCGGCTATATCCCGACCGACTCCGTCGTGATCCGTGTGGACAAGGAGGCCGTGAAAGCGAGCGGCATGTGGCTCCCGGGCAGCGACGATTTGATTCCCGAGAAGATGGTCATTTCGCTCAGGAATGCATACGATAAGCAGGGCGGACTGTATCGTCAGGACCTGATGATCTACGAAATGCTCGCCCATGCCGACTGGAAGCGCCCGATGTATATGAGCGTGACCCTCGGCCCCGGCAACTATGCGGGTCTGGAGAACTACCTGATGCTCGAAGGCTTGGCTTACCGCATCACGCCGTTCAACTTCGGCCAGATGGGCATGATTGACAGCAACCTGATGTACAAGAACATGATGACGCGCTTCAAGTTCGGCAACGTGAAGCAGAAGGACATCTACCTCGACGAAACCGTCGAACGCATGTGTCAGACCCACCGCCGCATGTTCACCATGCTCGCCAGCAACCTGCTCCGCAAGGGCGACAAGGCCAAGGCGCTGAAGGTGCTCCAGAAGTGTGAGCAGGAACTGCCTGCAGCCACCATCCCCTATACCGACGACGAGTCGCAGCTCGCCCGTCTCTGGCTCGAAGCCGGCAACAAGAAGGAAGCAGCCCGTGTGGCCAAGGAAGTGCTCGACTACGACTTGAGTTACCTCAATTACCTCAACTCGCTCTCTTCGGGCCAAATCCAGACCTACCGCCGCACCACCTATTTCCAGGTGATGAGCATCATAGAGGCCAGCCAGGTGTTGCGTGAAAGCGACCCCGCGCAGTTTGCCGCATACCAGAAGCGTATCGACGCAATCAGCGCAACCGAAGCCTTCCACCTGGGCTTTGAAACCTACCAGAGCCAAATGCTGCAGCAATAAAGTCTGAACAAACCAACGGGGAAGTCGTCCTGCCTGCCTCCCATGCAGCAGAATGGCTTCCCCGTTTGAATAACATATCCCCCTCTTCCCGCATCGTGATTATCGAGCAACCTGCCAAATTCCTGCGTTGGCTCTATCCCCATGCCCTTTGGCGCATGCCGGCCAACGAGCGGGCCGTCTACCTCACCTTCGACGACGGCCCCATCCCCGAGGTGACCCCTTGGGTCCTGGATGTGCTCGACCACTACGGCATCAAGGCCACCTTCTTCATGGTTGGCGACAACATCCGCAAGCATCCCGCCGAATTTGAAATGGTGAAAAGCCGCGGCCACCGCCTTGGCAACCACACCTTCAACCACATCGGCGGTCTGCGCCACGGCATCTCCTCCTACCTGCGCAATGTGGACAAGGCCAATGTCTATCTCCGCACCGACCTCTTCCGCCCGCCCCATGGCTGGATGAAGTGGGAACAGTACATTATGGTCAAGCAGCGCTACCGTGTGGTCATGTGGGACCTCGTCACCCGCGACTATTCCACCCGGCTCAACGGCCGCGATGTGCTCCTCAATGTGCGCAAGTATGCCCGCCCCGGGAGCATCATCACCTTCCACGACTCCCTCAAGAGCCACGACAAGCTCCTCTACGCCCTTCCCCGCGCCATCGAGTGGCTGCTTTCGCAGGGCTACAGCTTCAAGGTGTTCGACTGAGGCGCAGCGTGGCGTCTGTCAAACAAAAAAATCTTGGAAGAACCCGCCGATGGAGGCATTCTTCCAAGATTTTTTTGTGTTTGCGGGGCAGGCTGGCGCCTTAGCCTTCGAAAGCCGCGAGGATGGCCGCAGCGGTTTCCTGCATCGTTTCCGCGCTGAGCTGGAGCTTGTCCTTGCGGAAATCCATGTCGCCTTCCGACTGGAGCGGCACGAGGTGGATGTGTGCGTGGTTCACTTCCAGTCCGAGCACGGCCATACCCACCTTGCGGCAGGGAAAAGCCTGCCGGATGGCAGCCGCCACACGTTTGGCGAAGACAATCATGCGGGCCAGCTCCTCGTCCGTGAGGTCGAAGAAATAGTCCACTTCGCGTTTGGGCACAACGAGCGTGTGGCCCTGTGCCAAGGGAGCAATGTCGAGAAAAGCGTAGAACTCTTCATTCTCGGCACATTTGTAGGAAGGGATTTCGCCCTTTACGATTTTTGAAAAGAGAGTCATGGGCAGAGAATATTTGAAAATGGGGGGCAAAGCCTTGGAAAGGGATCAGCCCACGGAAATGCTGAGGATTTCGAGCTGGATGGTGCCCTGCGGGATTTTCACGTCCACCACGTCGCCCACCTTCTTGCCCAAGAGGCCCTGGGCGATGGGCGTGGTGCTGGAGATTTTGCCTTCGCGGAGGTTGGCTTCGCTTTCGCTGACGATGGTGTATTTCATCACCATGCCGTTCTTCACGTTTTTCATTTCCACCGTCGAGAGAATCTGCACCACATCGCTGCGCAGCTTCGTGGCGTCGATGATCTTCGCTT
>CAMGGA010000057.1 GCA_946055515.1 uncultured Bacteroidales bacterium | reverse complement strand
AGTGCCGCTCGCTTTGCTCGCTTGCCCTGGGCTGTGAGCTTTTGCCCCTCCGGGGTGCGCCTTGAACGCTTGACATTATCGGCCAACAGCTGTCAGGATTGCGGCAAGTGCCGCTCGCTTTGCTCGCTTGCCCTGGGCTGTGAGCTTTTGCCCCTCCGGGGCGCGCCTTGAACGCTTGACATTATCGGCCAACAGCTGTCAGGATTGCGGCAAGTGCCGCTCGCTTTGCTCGCTTGCCCTGGGCTGTGAGCTTTGCCCCTCCGGGGCGCGCCTTGAACGCTTGACATTATCGGCCAACAGCTGCCGGGATTGCGGCAAGTGCCGCTCGCTTTGCTCGCTTGCCCTGGGCTGTGAGCTTTTGCCCCTCCGGGGTGCGCCTTGAACGCTTGACATTATCGGCCAACAGCTGCCGGGATTGCGGCAATACCAGTCGTTCGATTGCCTATACCTATATTTTCGATTGCGGCAATACCTATTTTTCTATTGCCTACACCTATATTTATTTAAACGGCTTTCGCCAGTCGCAACCTTCTTTCCAGCGCGAACAACCGTAGGCCGTGTGGCCCTTGATGACTTTCCCCTGCCCACACTGCGGACAAATGCTGCCCGCACGGATGATGCGCTTGCGCGGGGCCTTAGGCGCTTCGTCTGTTTTCGGCTGGGGTGCTGGTTGGGCCTGCTTCGGAGCGGGCTGGGGCACGCTTGCGGTGGCCAGCCGGCAGGGCGTGTTGTCGCTCAGCACCTGGCGCACCAGCTCATCGACCATCGCTTTCAACTCTTCCACAAACTGACTGGCCACATACTGACCGCTCTCGATCTGGCGCAACTTCCGTTCCCAGCGGCCCGTCAGTTCGGCACTCTTCAACAGCTCGTTGCGGATGATGGAGATGAGTTCTACCCCCGTCGGCGTGGGCAGGATGGCCTTGCGCTGCCGGCGGATGTACTGCCGGCGGAACAGCGTTTCGATGATGGCTGCGCGGGTGGACGGGCGGCCGATGCCGTTCTCCTTCATCGCATCGCGCAGCGCTTCGTCCTCCACGGTGCGGCCCGCCGTTTCCATGGCGCGGAGCAGGGTAGCCTCGGTGTAGGGCTTGGGCGGCTGCGTAGTTTTCTGCGTGAGCGACGGCTCGTGCGGACCGCTTTCCCCGCGGACGAAGTCGGGCAGGGTGCGTTCGGCCTCTTCGGCCTTCTCTTCGTCGGCCGCGTCGGCGCCCTCGGCGGGGCGGGCCGGACCGTACACGTCGCGCCAGCCGGGTTCGAGAATGACCTTTCCCGTGGCCTTGAAGGGCACGTCGGCCGCGTGGCCCAGCACCGTGGTCGTGGCAAAGCGGCAGTCGGGGTAGAACACCGCGATAAAGCGCCGCGCCACCAGGTCAAACACCCGCTTCTCCATGTCCGTGAGGTTCTGCGGCGCCACCCCCGTGGGGATGATGGCGTGGTGGTCCGTCACCTTGCTGTTGTCGAAGACCTTCTTGCGCTTCAGCAGCTTCGCGCCGCGCAGCGGCATCAGTAGCGTGCCGTATTGTCCGGAGATACCGTTGAGGATGGGTCCGCATTTGGGATAGATGTCCTCCGAGAGGCAGGTGGTATCGACGCGCGGGTAGGTCGTCACCTTCTTCTCGTAGAGCGACTGGATGAGCTGCAACGTCTGTTCGGCCGAATAGCCGAACTTCTTGTTGCAGTCCACCTGCAGCGAAGTCAGGTCGTAGAGGCGCGGCGGCGCTTCCGTCCCCTTCTTCTTTTCCACGCTGTCCACCGCGAAGGGTTCTTGGCGGATGCGTTCGAGCGCGGCCTGCCCTTCTTCTTCCGAGGTAAATCCGCGGCGCGCGGGGGCAACCTGCTGCTTGCCTTCCGCGGCAGGAGCCTCGTCCTCGTTCGGGTCGGCCATCACGGCGTTGAAGGTCGTTTGCCGGTAGAGCGTCGAGAGCACCCAGTAGGGCTCCGGCGTGAAATGGTCAATCTCCTGTTGCCGCTTCACGATGAGGGCGAGCGTCGGGGTCTGCACGCGGCCGATGCTCAGCGGCTGTGCGCCCGGTCCGCGCTGCCCGCCGTACTTCAGCGTGTAGAGCCGCGTGGCGTTCATGCCCAAGAGCCAGTCGCCGATGGCGCGGCAGAGGCCCGCCTCGTAGAGCCGCTGGTAGTCGGCCTGCGGACGGAGTTGCTGGAAGCCCTCGCGGATGGCATCTTCCGTGAGCGAGGAAATCCACAGGCGGTCCACAGGACACTGCGCCCCGGCCTTCTGCATCACCCAGCGCTGGATGAGTTCGCCCTCCTGGCCGGCATCGCCGCAGTTCACGATGCGTTCGGCGCGGGCCATGAGCTGTTCGATGACGGCAAACTGGCGCTTCACGCCCTCGTCGTCCTTGAGGCGGATGCCGAAGCGCGGCGGCACCATGGGCAGCGACCCGAGGCTCCAGCGCTTCCATTGCGGCGTGTAGTCCTCGGGGTATTTGAGCTCGCAGAGGTGGCCGTAGGTCCAGGTCACCTGGTAGCCGTTCCCTTCAAAGTAGCCCTGGTGGCGGGCCGAGGCCCCGAGAATTTGGGCTATCTCCTGGGCCACGCTGGGCTTTTCTGCAATACAGACTATCATGGGGTAGGTTTCTTTCTTTTAGAAGTTGAATGGTTCTCAGCCCGCCGGCGCGGGGCACGGTGCGGGGTCAGAAGACGAAGCGGCGCTGCCCGCCGTCGAAGCGCAGTCCGCTCCGGTCGAAGAAGCGGCCTATCTGTCCCGCCCCGGCGAGGGCTTCGGGCGTGCCGCAGCAGAGTTCGTCGCGGCTCAGGAGCCAGAGCTGGTCGGCCAACTGGAGGGCGGGCTCCACGTCGTGCGTACTCATCAGAATGGCTTTCCCCTCCTCGTGGGCCAGGCGGCGCAGCAGGCGGAAGAGCTGGATTTTCGAGGGAAAGTCGAGAAAGGCAGAAGGCTCGTCGAGGAGGATGACGGGCGTGTCCTGCGCCAGGGCCTTGGCCACGAACACGCGCTGGCGTTCGCCGTCGCTGAGCGAGGTGAGGGCGCGGCGGGCCAGGTGGGCTGTCCCGGTGAGTTCGAGGGCGCGGCGCACGTGCCGCCCGTCCTCGGCCGAACGCTGCGAGAGCAGGCGGCTGTACGGGATGCGCCCCATCTGCACCACGTCCTCCACCGTCAGTCCCTCTGCCAGGGGGCGCTCCGTGAGCACGATGCTCACCGTGCGGGCCAGTTCGCGCGGGGCGTAGTCGGCCAG
Source organism: uncultured Bacteroidales bacterium (assembly GCA_946055515.1). Taxonomy (GTDB): domain Bacteria; phylum Bacteroidota; class Bacteroidia; order Bacteroidales; family Bacteroidaceae; genus Alloprevotella. Next base: position 8,188 of record CAMGGA010000057.1, on the reverse strand, counting down.
CGGACGGCCGCAGAGCCGTACGGGCGCTTCGTCCGTTGCCTCCCCGCCGCGGGGGAAGGGCGGCAGCAGGCCCGAGAGCGTGCGCAGCAGGGTGCTCTTGCCACAACCGTTCACGCCCAGCAGGGCCGCCAGCGTCGAGGCGGGCAGACGGCCGCTGAGGCCCTGGCCCGTGCAGCGGCGGCCGTGGCCCGTGGAGAGGTGGGTGAGTTGGAGCATGGAGAGGGAGAAAAATCTGTTTTCTATAAGACCAAAGGCAGGCTTCGGATTTTCAGTCGCAGGCTTCGGAATTTCAGTCGCAGGCTTTGAAAATCCAAAGGCCGGATTGGTCGCAGCCCGTGCGGCGCAGGGGGCACGGAGAGGCTGCGCGGGGGAACAAAGGGCGGGGAGTCAAGTCCGTTTGCGGCGGAAGTCGGCCACGCCTTGGAGAATGCCTTCGTACTGGCGGCGGGCACACCGTTCCGTCGACCAGTCCGCCTCCAGCGCCACGGAGCACCGGCCGTGTGCGGGCAGGTCGGCGTGGTGGAAATAGTCGAGTGCGCGGAGCATGGTCTCGGGTTGGAGCGGGTCGAACACGGTGCCGTTTTCCCCTTCGTGGATGAGTTCGGGGTGGCAGCCGTTGTAGATGCTCGTGGCCACGGGCAGGCCGCAGGCCATGGCTTCGGGGATGACCAGGCTCCAGTTGTCCTGCAGCGTGGGGAGGACAAATACGTCGGCGGCGGCGTAGTAGCGGCACACCTCGTCGTAGGGCACGCGCCCCTCGAGGTGGAGGCTCGGGAGGTGGGCGTAGCGTTGCTTCAAATCATCGTAGCGGTCGCCCATCCCGATGAACACCAGCGCGTCGTGGGGGTGGCGTTTCACGTGGTCGGCCCATACGGCGGCCAAGTGGGGGGCGCCCTTGAGGTCCTCGACGCGTCCGCTGAAGAGGTAGAGCAGTCCGTCCGCTTCGGGGCAGAACCGTGCGCGGAGCGCTTCGGCCTCGGACTTCGGCAGGGCCGCGATGCCGCGGCGCAGGCCCTCGCTGTCGGCACTCATACCGCCGATGTGGATTTTCTCCGCACGGATACCGATCGACTCCAAGTAGCGGCGCGTTTCGCTGCCGTTCACGAGGTAGCCCGCCACGAGGTGGTCCTGCAGGCGGCGCTTCAGCGTCTTCAGCCGCGAATTGTTCCGCTCCGTCCAGGGCGTCTTTTCGTAGCCCACGAAGACCGGGATGCGGTGGACGAGGCCGTAGAGCTGCACGAGGGGGGTCCACTGGAGGAAACCTTCGGTCAGGAGCACGTCGGGGCGGAGAGCGGCGATGCGCGGCCAGAGTCCGAAGGGCAGTGAGGTCTGTCCGCGGCCCTCCGTGAAGCCCGAGAAGGAGCGGGTGGCGTGGTCGTAGACGATTTCGCCGTCCCAGGGGTGGGCATTCTCCCCCAGCCGCTCCACAATGCGCGGGAGCAGCGTCTGGTGGGCACCTCGGTAGCGCTTGGTGGAGTAGAGTACGTGGAAGTCGCCCCCGAAGAGCCAGTTGAGCTCCTCGTAGAAGGGCAGGCGGTAGTCCCAAAAACTCGGATTGCAATAGAGCACTTTCATGCTGCGGAGAGGTGTTTATGAAATCAGCGAACGCAGGGCGGCCACGAGGCTGTCGTTGTCGTGGTGGTCACGGATGGCGATGCGCACGTAGTGGCGGCCGTCGAAGGCCCGCTTCGTGCTACAGTCTTTCAGGAGAATGTTGTGGCGCTTGAGGAGCGAGGCCACGAGGCCGTGCGAGGTGAAGGGCGGGAGCACTTCGCAGAGGAAATAGTTGGCCTCGGAGGGAATGACGCGCAGGAAGGGAATCGCTTGCAGTGCACCGAAGAAGCGGCGGCGCTCCACCTGGAATTTCTCGCAGGCATGGCGGTAGTCGGCTTCGTACTTGTTGCTGATCTGCATGTAGAACTCTGCGAAGGAATTGATGTTCCAGATGGCCACATCCTTCTTCACGCGGGCGATGAGCGCCTCGTCGGCCGAGGCCAGTACACCCAGGCGCAGGCCGGGCACGCCGTAGCTCTTCGAGATGCTTTTCATCACCATCATCGTCGGGTAGGCTTCGAGGAGTTCGTTGCGCAGGAGCGTGTTGTCGGGATAGCCCGTGCTGAAATCGACGAACGACTCGTCCACGATGAGGCGCACGTTGCGCTCGCTGCACCATTGGGCCAGGCGGCACACCTCCGCAAGCGGCAGGAAGTTGCCCGAAGGATTGTCGGGGTTCACCAGCAGCAGTACGTCCACGGGATGGGCGCCGAAAAAGTCCATGAGGTCCTGCGCCGTGTAGGCGAAGTCGGCGCCCGCGGGCTTGAAGGTCACCACCTGTTCGGGGCGGCAACGGTTGGGGTATTCCTCAAACGTCGGACTGGTCACGCCGATTTTCCCTTCCACATGTTCCATCGCGCTCTTGATGAGTTCGGCCGCGCCATTGCCCGGCACGATATACGACTGCTTCACGCCGAAACATTTTCCCGCCAGCAGCGAATTGACATACATGCCCGATGGATATTCTGTGAGGAGCGTGTCGAAGTTGGCCCGCATCTCGTCGCGCATGCGCAGCGAGGGGAAATAGGGATTGACCAGGTAGCAGAAGTCGAGCATCCCCGGGAAACGCCAGTAGCCGCCGAAGCGACGCATGTAGAGCCGCAGCTGCTCGTCATCCTCCGCAAAGAGCGTCGAAGCGATGTCGAGGTCCTGGATGTCGTCGATTTCGTACCACTTCTCGTGCGTGATGGGCAACGCCTTCAGTTCGCTCTTGTCGAGGAAGGTGATGACGCGGAGCACCTGCTCGTAGTATTCGTTGTTGCCCACGGCCTTGCTGTACGCCTCGAGGAAGGGAACGTACTTGTGTCGGCTGAAGTCGCGGCTGAACTTGTAGATATTCACCGTCTTGTAGTAGTGTTTCGTGTCCGCGTAGTTGAAGGCCTTCTTCGGCACGAAGTTCACGATGTTGTTCTCCCCGTCGAGACACACCATCGTGCCGTCCATCCACGTCTGGTACTTCGCGACGAGCGCGAGGTTGGGATAGGGATTGCCGAGGATGAGTGAAAACATCTCTTCGTCGAAGATGAGGTCACTCTCGATGAGCAGCGTGTCGTCCTCCTGGAGCTGTTCCTTGGTGAGGGCGAGCGAATAGATATTGTTCGTCTTGTCGTAAACGGGATTGTTCACGTATTCGATGTGGAGCAGGTGGTCGTAGCGCGTGCCGATGTACTCGCGCAGCTTCTTGCCCTCGTAGCCCACCACGATGACGACCCGTTTGAGGTCGAGGCGGGAGAGTTGCAGGAGCAGGCGGTCAATGAGTTTCGTACCGTTCACCTCAACCATGCACTTGGTGTTGTTCTTGGTGAGTTCGCCCAATCGGCGACCCATTCCGGCGGCTAAGATAATGGCTTGCATAGAGAGAAAGAGTGAGAGGGGGGAAAAGTCGGTGCGCCTACGGCACCAGTTTGGGAATGAAGAAGCTCGCGTGGCCCGTGCGCTGGTCCTCGGGCGGCAACTGGCGGTATTCGCCGAAGAGGTCGCGGAGGTAGGTGTCGGGGTCGGCGGGGGCGCTGAAGGCGATGCCCTCGAAATCGATGCGGCCCAGGGGGAAGATGGTTTCGCGCAGGTGGCGGTTGCCGTTGCCGCTCTGGTGAATCACGTTGGAGTAGTAGCGGTTTTTCCCCGCCACGAGGCAGCCCAGCGTCCACAGGCCGCGCAACCACGCCCGCTTCGCCCCGAAATAGAAGAGTTCGGCGGCGGCGCGCAGGCTGTAGGTGTGTTGTGCGTGGAGAATGGCGTTGGCACGGCAGTAGCCGCGAGCCGTGCGGCGGGTGAAGCGGTCGGGCAGCGAAGGCCAGGGCTCCATCGGGAAAACGTCGATGAAGAGGCCCTTGGCGTAGGGCTTCGAGAAGTCGTCGCCGCCTTCTACCATGAGGGAATTGAGGTTGCGCACCTTGCATTGTGGCATGCGCAGCGAGGGGTCCGTCTCCGGCGTCTGTACTTGCAGGTGCGGGGGAAGTTCGCGGCGTGCCACTTCCACAAAGCGGGGCAGCGCCTCGACGGGCATACAGATGTCGATGTCGTCGTCCCATGGGATAAAACCGCCGTGCCGCACTGCGCCGAGCAAGGTGCCGCTGTCGAGCCAGTAGGGGATGTCGTGGCGCTCACAGACGCGGGCCACTTCGACCAGGATGTCGAGTTCGGCCAACTGGAGTTCGCGCAGGTGCTGCCCGTGGTAAGTCCGCATGAAGCGGGCCGGGTCGGCTGCATCAGGGGCCGGGCCCGAGAGCGGCTGTCGGGCAAAGTAGAGCCGCTCGAGCTGCGGGAGGTCTGCCGCGTAGGTGAGTTTGAGGTTCTCCTCCTCGCCGGCTACTATATATATAGGCGTGTCGGGACAGTAGCGAAGCACCACGCCGCAGTCGTCCGTGGCGCGGAACGCCGGGTCGGCGAGTGCGCGGCGGTAAGCCTCGCGAATGAGGCTCAGGCGGAAGGCCTGGGGCGTCTGCATGCGCTGCACATTGCTGCGGTCGGGCACGCGACTCAGGAAACCCTCCTTCAGTTCCATCACCGTGTCTACCGAAGGCACGCCCACGCCGACCGCTTCGTGCTCCTTCAGGGCCTCGCACACGCGGCTCACCACGGCGGCACTCACCAAGGGGCGTGCGGCGTCGTGGAACACGAGGTTCACTTCCTCCTCTCCCGCGAACGCCTCGATGGCGTGGAGCGAAGAGTCGGAACGCTCGCGGCCGCTCTCCACGAGGCGGACCACTTTCTTCCAGCCGCGGCGCTCGGCCAGCTGGCGCACCTCGGCGTGGTAGTCGGGGTGGAGCACGATGGCCACCTCGTCGATGTCGGGATGGTGTTCGAAGGCTTCGACGCTGTGCTCGAGCACGGTGCGTCCCGCGAACTTCAGGAACTGTTTCGGAATGTCGGCCCCCATGCGGCTTCCTGTGCCGCCGGCGAGCACGATGGCGATGTTGCGTATCATGATGCAGGATAAGAAATGCGCAGCGCAGGCAGGGTTATACGTTGGCCACGCGCATGATGTCGGCAAACACGCCGGCGGCCGTCACGTCGGCCCCTGCGCCGTAGCCTTGTATGAGCATGGGATACTCGCGGTAGCGCTCCGTGGTCAGGAGGATAATGTTGTTCGAGCCTTCCAGGTCGAAGAAAGGATGGTGCTCGGGGATCTCGCGCAGCCCCACACTTCCTTTGCCGTCGGCCCACTGCGCCACGAAGCGCCAGCACTTCCGTTCCTTCGCGAGGCGCTGGCGTTCGGCCTCGAAGTGCGCGTCCTGTGCGGGCAGGTTTTTCCAGAAATCCTCGAGCGAGCCTTCGAAGAGCGAAGCCGGGATAAAGAGCTGCTGCTCGATGTCCTCGGGCTCCACCTCGTAGCCGCTTTCGCGCGCCAGGATAACGATTTTGCGCATCACGTCCTTTCCCGAAAGGTCAATGCGCGGGTCGGGTTCGGAATAGCCGTTCTCCTGCGCGAGCTTCACGGCTTGGCTGAGCGTCACTTCGGGCGAGAGCGTGTTGAACACATAGTTGAGTGTGCCCGAGAGGACCGCTTCGATGCGGAGCACGCGGTCGCCCGAGGCCAGCAGGTCGCTGATGGTGTTGATGATGGGCAGACCCGCGCCCACGTTCGTCTCGAAGAGCCACTTCACGCCCTTTTCGCGTGCCAGCCGCTTCAGCTTCTGGTAATCGGGGTAAGGCGCGGAGGCCGCTATCTTGTTGGCCGCCACAATGTTCACGTGGCGGCGCAGCAGCCGTTCGTATTGCGCGGCCACCTCGGCCGAAGCCGTGCAGTCCACGAAGACAGGGTTGCAGACGTTCATTTGCTCGATTTCGCGCATCATGCGGTCGATGCCGCCCTCGCTGCCTTCGGCCAGTGCCTCGCGGTAGTTCGCCAGGTCGAGGCCCTCGCTGTTGTAGATGGCGTGGCTGCGTCCGCTGATGCCGACGATGTTGAGCTTCAGGCCACGTTCGTGGAGCAGTTGTTCGCGTTGTGCTGCGATTTGCTTCAACAGGCTTCCTCCCACCGTACCCGTACCGCAGATAAAGAGGTTCAGGTCCTGGTGTTCACTGAGAAAAAAACTGTCGTGGAGGACGTTGAGCGTCTTGCGCAGTTGGGCGTGTTCGACCACGAACGACAGGTTCATCTCCTGCCCGCCCATGGCCACCGCAGAGATGCTGATGCCGTTGCGTCCCAGCACGCTGAAGAGCTGTCCCGCGATGCCCGGGAGGTGGCGCATGCGTTCGCCGACCACGGCCACGCTCGCCTGGTGGTGGAGCACGGCCGTGGGGTTCATGGCCCCTTCGGCAATTTCGTGGGCAAACTCCGCGTCGAGCAGTTCGCGGGCGCGGCCGGCCTCGGCGGGCGTCATGCAGATAGAAGTACTGGTTTCAGAAGCGTTCTGTGCCACCATGAACACGCTGATGCCGCCCTGGGCCAGCGTGGTGAAGATGCGGCGGTTCACACCGATGACACCGACCATCGCCAGACCGCTCACCGTCACCATGCTCATGTCCTTCACCGACGAGATGCCGCGGATGGGGCGCTCGCTCGGCTGCACGCCTTGGCGGATGACGCTGCCGCGGTGGTCGGGGTGGAAAGTGTTTTTGACATAGATGGGAATGTTCTTGCGGTAGACGGGATAGATGGTCGGGGGGTAGATGACCTTCGCGCCGAAGTTGCAGAGCTCCGTCGCCTCGGCGTAGGAGAGTTCGTCGATGGTATAGGCGTTGGGTATGATGCGCGGGTCAGCCGTCATGAAGCCGTCCACGTCCGTCCAGATTTCCAGTGCCTCGGCGTTGAGCGCAGCGGCCAGCAGGGCAGCCGTATAGTCCGAGCCGCCGCGGCCCAGGTTGGTGGTCACACCCGTTTCAACGTCCGAGGCGATGAAGCCTCCCATTACCGCAACAGGCGGGAGAGTGGCCAGCGTTTCGCCGATGAGTTTCGAGGTCCGCTCGACATCGGCAAGGTGCTTCTCGTTCTGCCGGAACGTCTTCACGAACTGTCGCGAATCGAAGTGCTGTGCACCCTCGATGAGCTGTGCGGCGATGAGCGAGGAGAGGCGTTCGCCGTAGGCCACGATGGCGTCGGACGTCTTCGGCGTAAGGTCCTGGATGAGGCAGACGCCGCGGAGAATGCTGCGCAGTTCGGTGAGCAGCGCGTCGAGCCGGTCGATGAGCGGGGCCTGCCTTTCGGGCGCGATGACGGCCTCCACCATGTCGTGGTGGCGCTTCGTGAGCGCGTCGAGTTCGTCGAGGTAAGCCGCCTCGCCCTTGGCGGCGAGCTGCGTGGTGTGGATGAGTTGGTCCGTGACGCCGCCGAGTGCCGACACCACCACAACAACGGGGTGGACCTCGGCTTCCACGATGGCCTTCACGTTCGATATGCTTTCGGGAGTGCCTACGGAGCTCCCGCCGAATTTCAGTACTTTCATGAGTTGAAGTTTATGGATGGTTGGCCGATGGGGCGCAAATGGTTCTTAAAAGTGCGTGTCCTCGCCATAGTCAAGCGCAAGCGAGTCAAGCGTTCGATGCAGGAGGCCCTTGGTGTGCGTGTCCTCTTTGTAGATGCGCGCAAGCAAGCCAAGCGTTCGTTGCAGGAGGCCCTTGGTGTGCGTGTCCTCCTTCGTAGATGCGCGCAAGCGAGTCAAGCGTTCAGCGCAGGAGGCCCGAAGGGCTGACCTTTAGCTCATAGCCCAGGGTGAAGCCCTGGGTTAGGCGGAGGGTTTTTGAGGAGCCCTGTAGGGGCGACAGCTTTATGCGGACGAATAGGGATGCCGCCCTTACAGGGCTCATCGGGAGGGGTTCGGGCTAACCCAGGGCTTCACCCTGGGCTATGAGCTGAAGGTCGGGCTTTCAGCCCTCGCGTGGAACGCATGCCGGCAATCTTATTGGGCTCATCGGGAGGCTTTCGTGCCAACCCAGGGCTTCACCCTGGGCTATGGGCTGAAGGTCGGGCTTTCAGCCCTCGCGTTGAACGCATGCTGGCAATCTTATTGGGCTCATCGGGAGGGTTTCGTGCCAACCCAGGGCTTCACCTGGGCTATGAGCTGAAGGTCAGCCCTTCGGGTCTTCCGCCTTGAACGCACGGTGGGCGTTGAGGACTGGATACGCTGGTTGCGAGGAACGTTCCGCTCAGAGTTTCACCTTCACCTTGGCACCTGCCGATTCATTCTGCAGG
>CAMGGA010000056.1 GCA_946055515.1 uncultured Bacteroidales bacterium | reverse complement strand
AGAGCAACTGACTCTTAATCAGTGGGTCCAGGGTTCGAGCCCCTGAGAGTGTACTTCATTCATCATCCAATTCACGCTAAGTGAACCACGCACTCTTAGCTCAGTTGGTAGAGCAACTGACTCTTAATCAGTGGGTCCAGGGTTCGAACCCCTGAGAGTGTACAAAGCTGCACGCCGCAAGGTGATGCAGCTTTTTGTTGTCTTGGGTCAAGCCGCGCTCTGGCGTGAGGGTACAAAAAAAGAGAACCTTCGGAGTTTCGGGCGTCCGAGCGTTCTCTTGCAGCTTTCTTTACAGATGGGGAGCGGCTTACTTCAGGCTCACTTCCACGTCCTTCTCTACTTCTTCGATAACGAGCTTGTCCTCGCGGAGCAACCAGCCGAGTCCCAAGTAGAGGTCCTTGTCAGCGCGGATTTTGGTGGCCTTCTTCAATTCCTTGCCCGTGAGTTTGCCTTGGGCGTTGAGGGCTTCCCAAATCTTGCCTGCCAATGCGCCAGTCTTTTCTTCAAACATAATCTATACTTATTATTAGTTAAACAATTTGCTTTTGTGTTGCGCGCCTTCCACTTGCTGAAAGACACTGCAAATATAGTGCATTCTTCGCGGAATGGGGAAGTTTTGTAACAAAAACTGCTGAAAATCAGGCAACTTGCCGATTTAAGTACAAAAAACTCTCAGCAGACTTGACAAATCTCGGGTATTTTATTGTACCTTCGTGCCCCATCGAGGCATTTCCTCGCCTGAATATTCTGACCTTTTCAATCCATCCGCCATGCTCTCCTTCCTGATTCCTACCTACAATTTTGTTTGCGTAGACCTGGTGCGCGCTTTGGCCCGTCAGGGCGAACAGCTCCGCGGGGAGCGGCCCGGAGACTTCGATTTCGAGATTGTCGTGGCCGACGACGCCTCCCCGCAGCGCGACACGGTCGAGGCCAACCGCGCCATCAACGCGATTGACCGCTGCCGCTACGTCGAACGCAGCGAAAACGTGGGCCGGGCTTTAATCCGCAATTGGCTCTTGGAAGAAGCGCGGTTCGACCGCGTCGTACTCATCGATTCCGATGCAGCCGTCTGCACGCCCGACTTCGTGCGCCGCTATTGGGAAGAAAGCGACAAGGCCGCCGTTGTGTGTGGCACCCTGCGCAATCCCGAAGGCGGCGAGCCGCGTGGCTGCGAGTTGCGCTACCGCTACGAGCAGCGGGCCATGAAGCACCGCCGTGCCGTGGTGCAGCACGCCGCGAATGCCTACTGGCAACTTTCCACCTTCAACATCCTCTTCCACCGCAGCGCGCTCGGCAGTCTCCGCTTCGACGGGCGCTGCCGCAAGTATGGTTACGAAGACGCCCTGCTCGGGCTCGAACTGGAGCAGCGCGGCATCAGCCTTCGCCATATCGACAATCCGCTCATCCACACGGGGATAGACAGTAACCCCGAATTTCTCTGTAAAACCGAAACAGCGCTGCACACCCTGTCGCTGCTCGATGGCCCCATGCAGGAGCGCGCCCAGGTGGCGCATACCTGGCGTCGCCTCCAGGCCCTCCACCTCGGTGGCCTGCTGGCAGTCACCTTCCGTGTGGTGCGTCCGTTGTTGCGCCGGCACCTGTGCGGTCACCGCCCCTCCCTCTTCCTGTTCAATCTCTACAAATTGGGATTTTACGGTACGCTGATGCGCCCCCGAGGGTAGGGGAGTACCCCTATATATAATAGGCGTGTGCCGCCCAAGGCTCCAGCCGCGTGCAGGCCCTTCCTTTCCCATTCCCGATTTCGCTCATTTCTTCTTGCAATATGCTTTTCAACGTCTACGAAGCTTCGGCCGGTTCTGGCAAAACCTACCGCTTGGCGCTCGAATACATCGCCCTCGCCCTCGAGTCGGGGCAGCCCTCGGCCTTCTCCCACATCCTGGCCGTCACCTTCACCAACAAGGCCACAGGCGAAATGAAAGACCGCATTCTCTCCCAGCTCTACAACGTGGCGCGCGGCGGACTCGATGCCTCCTTCATGGAACAACTTTGCGAACGCCTCGCCCTGCCCGCCGCCGAAGTGGCCCGCCGCGCCGGGGCCACGCTCCACTGCTTGCTCCACCACTACGACCAGTTTCGCGTCGAGACCATCGACTCCTTCTTCCAGTCCCTGCTGTCCAACTTGGCCCATGAGCTCGGACTGGCACGCGGCTTCAAGGTAGACCTCGAGACCGAGGAAGTGACGGCCCGCGCCGTGGACCGCTTCTTGCTCTCCCTCTCCGCAGCGGGCAAGAACGAGCGTGCGGCAGCCCTCGTCTGGGACTACATGCAGGACTTCCTCGACGCCGACAAAGGTTGGAACATCAGCCGGGACCTGAAGAGCTTTGCCGCGAAGAACCTCATGCGCGAAGAATACCTCACCCACCAAGATGCGCTCACCGCCCTTTTCGAGCAAAAGCAGGGGCTGGCCGAAATCCGGCAGTCGCTGCGCACCGAACTGGCGAAGGCAGAAACGCAGCTCCGGGAAGCGGGGACTGCCTTGCTGAGTGCCATCGAAGATAGCGGAGACGAAGTCAATCTGGCCGACATCAAGACAGCCTCTGCGCTCGTGAAGTATGCCCGCGCCCTGCAAAAGGGAATCGCCGCGACCGAGCCCAACAAGACGATGCAGAAGTCAGCCGAAGACCCCAAGGCATTGCTCAACAAAAAGCTGCAAGCCTCAGCAGCATACTGCCAGTGGGCCGACCAAGTGGCCGAAGCCCTGGGCCGGGCCGAGGCCGTGCGGCTGCAGTTGCTGCCCCTCTGCGCCACGGCCAGCCTTATGCTCCAAAAGCTCTCCCCCCTATGCCTCCTGAGCGAGATAGGGCGCGAGGTGGGGCGCATCAATGCCGAAAACGACAGCTTCATGCTCGCCAAGACCCCCGACCTCTTCCAGAAAATGGTGCAGAAGGAAGACGCCTCGTTCATCTTCGAACGCACGGGCACGACCTTCCACCACCTGATGATTGATGAGTTTCAAGACACCTCGCGTCTGCAGTGGGCCAACTTCAAGCGCATCCTCCTCGAGAACATGTCGAAAGGCGAACGCTGCATGGTCGTCGGAGACACGAAGCAGAGCATCTACCGCTGGCGCGGCGGCGACTGGCGCATCCTGGGAAACATCGAAAGCGAGGTGGCCCAGTGGGGCGTGAAAGCCGAAAAAGTGCCGCTCAAGACCAATTACCGTAGCCGGGAGCAAGTCGTGGCGTTCAACAACAAGCTCTTCACCTGTTCGGCCGAGCAGGTCGATACCCTCTCCCGCGAGGAAGCCTATCCCCGTGCGGGCGAGGCCAGCCACATCTACCAACACGTGGAACAGGGCTTGAAGCCCAATGCCTCGGGCGGCTACGTGCGGGTGGGGCTGTGCGGACCGAAAACGCCGGACGAGGCCGTGATGGACGACCTGGGCCAGCAGATTCTGTCGCTCCACGAGGAGCAAGGCGTGCCCTACGGGAAAATGGGCATCCTGGTGCGCACCAAGTCCGAGGCCACCACACTCATCGACTACCTGTCCCACATCCTTCCCCAAATCCCCCTCACCTCCGACGAAGCATTCAAGTTGAGTGCCTCGCCCGCCGTCTGTCTGCTTGTGGCCGCGCTGAAGTACCTGGCCAATGCGGCCGATACCGTTTCGCGCAAGCTCTGCTTCACGCTGGGCGGGCAGTTGGGCGTCCCCCCCTCGGCCGAAACGATGGAAGCCCTCGAGGCCCTGCGCAGCCGCCTCGGCGCCATGCCCCTCTTCGAACTCTGCCAGCACCTCATCGAACTCTTCCGCCTCGAGGAGGCCGAGCGGCAGGCCATGGGGCAGTCTGCCTATCTGTTCAGCTTCTTGGACAAGGTGGTAGCCTTCGTCGACGAGCAAGGCTCCGACCTGGCCCATTTCGTGGACCACTGGAACAATTTCCTCCACAAGCAGTCCGTGGCAGCCGATGCGGCCGATGCCGTCTACATCATGACGATACACAAGTCGAAGGGCCTTCAGCGCCACACCATCCTCATCCCCTTCTGTCAGTGGAAGCTCGACCGCGACTTCCCCGACGATATCCTGTGGTGCTCCACCGAAGGCATGCCCCAGCCCTTCGATGCCCTTCCCTTGGCCCCCATTTCCTCCTTTGCATCCAACACCGTGAAAGCATCCGCCTTTGCCCCCTATTACCAGAACGAGCATTGGGAGCAGCGCCTCGACAGCCTCAATGCGCTCTATGTGGCCTTCACACGTGCCGAAGTGAACCTCCTGGTCTGGTGTCGCGAGAACAAAAACAGTGTGGGCCAGTTGGTGTCCGATTTTGTGAAAGAATATGCCAGCCAGCACGACCGCTCCATCAGCGAAGAGGGCGAAGGCATCAGCGTCGTGGATTTCGGCGAACGGGAAGCGTTCAGGGCATCCGTCGCCAAGCAGTCCGTCAATCCCTTCGAGCCCACCTCCATCGCGCAGGAAGCAGTGAGCGTGGCCATGCGCTGGCCCGCGGTGGACTTCAAGCAGTCCAATGCCGCCAAGGCATTCGTCAGCGACCTGGAGGCCACCGAAGAGGAAGAGGCTGCGGGAATGGAAGCCGGGCAGCAGCGCTACATCAACCAGGGCAAACTCATGCACCGCGTGATGCAGCTCATTGCCACGCCGGCCGACCTTTCCCCCACGCTCCGCAGCTTTGAAACGCAAGGACTCCTGGCCGCCGCCGAGGCAGCGCGCATTGAGCGTCTGCTGCGCAAGCGGCTCGCCGTCCCGCAGGTGGCCGCGTGGTTCGACGGCACCTGGGAGCTCTACAACGAGTGCAATGTGCTGAAGCGCGATGCCGAAGGCCACCTGAAAGTGGTGCGTCCCGACCGCGTGGCCCGCCGGGGCGAAGAACTCGTGGTGATAGACTACAAACTGGCCCGCCACCGGGCGGAGTATGTGGAGCAGGTCGAAGAATACCTCCGCACGCTCCGCGAAATGGGTCACGCGCAGGTCCGCGGCTATCTCTTCTATTTACTCACGGGGCAAGTGGTCGAAGTAGCCGGCTAAGCGCCGCCGTTGCCGTTCTTCCCCTTCTCTCCATTGTCCAAGCCATCCTTCCCGATATTCCCATGACTCCCTTTCTCCAGTCAGCAGCCACCGATTTGCTGCGCCGCATAGGTCCCAACCTCAGCCGCATGGTCATCGTGTTTCCCAACAAGCGCGCCAGCCTCTTCTTCAACGACTACCTCGTCCCCCCCGGCGGGCAGCCCGTGTGGGCCCCGCGCTACCTCACCATCAACGAGCTTTTCCTCCTGCTCACCGACAAGCAGATTGCCGACCCCATCGACGTCGTGTGCCGCCTCTACCGCCACTACGTGCGCCTCACGGGGAGTCACGAACCGCTCGACTATTTCTATGGCTGGGGCGAACGCTTGCTGGCCGACTTCGACGATGTGGACAAGAACTGCGCCGAGGCCGCCAAAGTGTTCGGCGACCTGAAGGACTATGCCGCGCTCGACCACTTCGACTACCTCACCGAGGAGCAGACCGAACAGCTCAAACGCTTCGTGGGCGACTTTTCGGAACACAAGATGACCCACATCCGGAAAAACTTCCAGCGGCTCTGGGAAAACCTCTTTCCGCTCTACGAGGCCCTGCGGGCTGACCTCGCCGCCACGGGCGAAGCCTACGAAGGCCAGCTCTTCCGCGAAGTGGCGGAGCGTCTGCGGCTCGGTGAAGTGCAGTTGCCCGCACAAATCGACCACGTGGCCTTCATCGGCTTCAACGTCATCGACCGCGCCGAGCACACCCTGTTCAGCGCCCTCCGGGAGGCGGGCAAGGCGCTCTTCTATTGGGACTACGACACCTTCTTCGCTTCCGCCCTCGAGGAGCGGCAGACCGAAGCCGGACTCTTCATGCAGCAGAACCTGAAGGATTTCCCCAATGCGCTGAGCGAGGCTTCGGGCTGCTTCAGCAATTTCCTTTCAGACCGCGAGGGGCGCACCCTCCGCTACACCGCGGCCACCACCGAAACCGCCGGGGCGCAGTATGTGGCCCAGTGGCTTGCGCAGCCTGCCCATTTCAATCCCTCGCAGGCCCGCCGCACCGCCGTGGTCCTCTGCAACGAGGGACTGCTCAGCCCCGTGCTTCACGCCTTGCCCGAAGGGGTGAAGGAGGTGAACATCACGAAGGGTTTTCCCCTCAACCACACCACGGCCTACGCCTTCCTGCTCCGCCAGATGGAGGCCCTCACGGCCGAACTCGACGCGGCGGCTGCAGCCCAGAAAGCGCGCAAGGACGGCGGCCGCTTTGAACTGCCCGCGGGCCGTGCGCTGCTGCCCTACATCGAGCGCTTGCAGACCGCCATCTCCGCCGCGGCCACGGACGAGTCGCTCCAGACCGAGCCCGACGAGAACTTGCGCCTGCTCCACACCGAAGCCTGCTTCCTCATCTTCACCACACTGGGCCGCCTTGCCCGCATGGTGGAGGACGACAAGCTGCCCGTGCAGCTGCCCACGCTCCTGCGCCTGTTGCGCCAGGTGATGCGCACGCAGTCCGTGCCTTTCCATGGCGAGCCCGCCGTCGGCTTGCAGGTGATGGGTGTGCTCGAAACCCGCTGTCTGGATTTCGACAATGTGCTGATGCTTTCCGTGGGCGAAGGCATCCTGCCCAAGAAAGAAGGCGACGCCTCGTTCATCCCCTACCTCATCCGCCAACACCACCGGCTCACCACGCCCGACCGCAAGGTGGCCGTCTATGCCTACTACTTCTACCGCCTCCTCTCCCGTGCCCGCCACGTCGAACTCGTTTACAATGCCTCCTCCGAGGGCCTGAACCGTGGCGAAATGTCGCGCTTCATGCGGGCGCTGCTGGTCGATGCTGATGGCAAGGTGAAGGTAGACCATGCGCAACTCCACGCCGCGCCGCGCACTCTCTCCGCTCCGTCTGTACTCCCCGCCTATGCCGCTGATGTGCTTCGGGAAAAGACAAAAAAGCCTCTTTTCGAGAAACTCTCGCCCTCGGCCTTGAAGTACTACATGAAGTGTCCCCTGCAATTCTACTACCGCTACGTGGAGCGGTTGAGGACGCCGCAGGAGCAGGACCCCATCATCAACGCCAACGACTTCGGCACTGTGTTCCACCTGGCCGCAGAGCGTTTGCTGAAAGAAGAGTTCCAGGCCCAGGAGCGCCTGGTTAGTCCGTCGCGCATCCTCCATTTTCTGGAAAATGGCGGGGAAGCCTATTGCCGCAAGTTGGTGAAAGAATGTTTTGCGGCCTCGGAAGTCCAGCCCAGTGCCATCACCGAGCGCGCCGTGGTGGCCTATCTGCGGCAGCTCTTGCGCTACGAAGCCGGGCAGCGGCGCGACGGTGCAGCCCCCGCGACCCCCGCAGTGCAGTTCCGTCTGCTCGACGCCGAAAAGACTTGGCAAATCACCCTCCCCGTGCCCCTCGGCTCCTCCAAGGTGAACTTCTGCCTCTATGGCAACATCGACCGCCGCGACGAGGCCATCGATGCCCAGGGCGTGGCCTCGATGCGCATCATCGACTACAAGACGGGGCGCAAGCACGACAAGGACAGTTACACCCTGGAAGACTTCTTCACCCCGAGCAAGGACTATCCCGAAAATCCGCTCCAGGCTTTCATCTATTCCCTGATGTGGAGCGAGCGCACCGACCAGTCCGTCGTGCCCATGCTCTTCTACATCCCCAGCATGTCCGCCGCTGACTTCACCCCCTATATCTGCATCGACAAGGAGCCCGTGACCCGCTTCCAGACCATTGCCCCAGAGTTCAAGCAGGGCCTGATCGACTTACTCGCCGAAATCATTGACCCCGACAAGCCCTTCCAGCCCACCGAGATAGCGGAGCATTGCAAATATTGCGATTTCCGGCGCATTTGCGGGAAGTAGGCGGCAGGACATTTCCCGCGGGAAGTCCATGTGCCAGGTGCGTTGCGACGGTTCCCCGCTGTGTAGTGTGAAACATGTCTTTGACGTGAACGATGTATGCTTTGGGGTAACAGAATGCGCCTCTATATACGTGTTTTTTACCCCTAAAAAATGCTTCACAGCTTCACAGAGGTGCCTAAAGGCTATGAAAATCAGCGAGAAACAGTGTGAAGGATTTGGGCGAAAAAGCTTCACACCCTTCACGCTGCGGGTGCGGCGCGATTTTGTCCAATGCAGGACGCGAACATGTCCGTTGAGGCTGCGCGGCTCTGTGTATAAAAAACACCAAGTGCCACTCGCGACAGCGTGACACTTGGTGACGGTAGCTTTACTTCATGTTTCACGCCCTAACTCGGTGATTATCAGAAGGAAATAGGGGATGTGTGAAGCTGTGAAGGCTTTTTTTACCTTTAAATTACGTATATAGGGCACTAAAAATGGGGCTTTTTGAGCCATTTCGCTGATGCGTTTTCCAATTCCGCCGACTGATTTTCCAATCCCGCCGAACGGTTTTTCAATCCCGCCGACAGAAATGTCCAATCCTGCCCTTTGCGCTGCCAGGCGTGGTGCTGGGAAGGTGTGCCGCAAGGGCAAGCGCGCGGGGCGGGGCGAGATAGTCGGGGCGTGAGGCCGCAGAGCCACAAGCGGCGGTGGTTAGCGGCCCACCTCCTTTACAATCGTTTTCATGCCCTTGATTTTCTCCCCGGCCACGCGGGTGAGCAGTTGCTTTACCTGTGCCGAGGCAACGGCCGCGAAGGCGCAATGTGGGACCACGTCGATGCGGCCGATTTGCTGCGCGTTCAGTCCGCCCTTCTTGCAGAGAAAACCGAGGATGTCCGCTTTGCTCAGTTTTTCCGCCTTGCCGCGCCCGATGTAGATGGTACGGAAAGGCGGCGGAGTGGGGCAGACGCGTTCGGGCAGTTCAGCTTCGAGCGGCCGAGCGTGTGCGGCAAATTCTGGTAACGACTCCGTGGGCGAAGTGATGAGGAAAGCCTTTCCCGTCGCCTTCCAGCGGGCCGTGCGTCCGTTGCGGTGCGTGAAGTCCTCCGCCGTGAGCGGCAGGTGGTAGTGGACGATAGCCCCCACCTCGGGGATGTCCAGGCCGCGGGCTGCCAGGTCTGTGCTCACCAAGACGGTGGCCGAACCCTGGCGGAACAGGAAGAGAGCCCGTTCGCGGCGCTGCTGTTCCATGCCGCCGTGGTACACCTCGGCCGCAAAACGACATTCGCGGAGATACTTGCCGACGCGTTCGGCACTCTCGCGATGGGCCACGAACACGATGGTCGGACAGCTTCCCAGCTGCGTCAGCAAGCGGCCGAGCGTGGAGAGCTTGTCCTTCTCCGGCGATTTCACTTCAAAGAACGCCGTGCGCTGTGCCCCCGCTTCGTCCGGGCGCGTCAGGAAGTTGAGCGTGCGGCACTCCCTGCCCACCAGCCTTTCCATGAAGCCAGGGATGCCCTCGCCCTCCGTGGCCGACAGGAGCCATACGCGGGGCACACGGCGGAAACGGCCGGCCAGTTGGTCCATGACCTCTTGAAATCCCAGTTCGAGGCATTTGTCAAATTCGTCGATCACCCATGTCGCCACCCCTTCCGTGCGCAGGTTGCCCTTCCCCAAGTGGTCCTCGAGGCGGCCCGGGGTTGCAAATACCACCTGCGGCTTGCGTTCCTTCAGGGCGCGGTGTTCGTCCATGGTGGGGCGGCCGCCGTAGAGCGACATGGCACGGACGGGTAGGCGCAGCGCACGCAGCACCTCCTCGCTTTGCTTGGCCAGTTCGCGTGTGGGCACAGTGACCACCGCCTGCAGCGCATCGGACGATTCATTGAGCGATGCCAGGAGAGGGAGCAGGTAGGCCAGTGTCTTGCCCGACCCTGTGGGGGAGAGCAGCACTACGCCGCCCCGTGTGCGGCCCGTGGTGTCGGTCATTGCTTTCTGCATGGGCGTGAGGGCTTCAAAGCCCAGGGCGTGGAGCGTATCGGAAACGGAGAATTTCATAGGAAAAAGCGGAGTTTAGAGATGGGGTATTCAACGTAGGTGCATAAAAAAATTGATTGTCTCCCGACAACCAATCTTTACTAACCTTAAATCTAATACCATGAAAAACATTGCAAAAGTAAGGTCTGCGCGGCGTCGCTGCAAGCAGAAAGCTCGGGAAAATGCCTTTTTTGAAGTTTTTTATTCTTTTTCGTGGCAAAATGCAAAGCGAAGTTGGCTATATCCGCTGCATATCGTCCACCGCGATGCGTCCGCGCGAGGCTGTGAGCACGCCTTCCTCCTCGAGTTCTGCCAGGAGGCGGGACACATTCAGACGCGTCGTTCCCAGCGCCGCGGCGAGGTCAACCATTTTCACGCAGAGCACTTTTCGGCCCACGGGCCGCAGCGAACGCTTGCGGAGAAAGCTGGCAAAATCGTCGCGGAGGGTGGGCGCTGCCCCGAGCCAGTTTTGGCGTTCGAAGTGTTGCGCCTGAGAGCAGACCAGGTTGTAGAAATTGATCTGGAAGGCAGGGTAAGTGGAAAGCAGCCGGACGACACTCTGCTTGGAGAGGCTCACCACGTGGAGCGGCGCGCTGGCGCGGTAAGTGCGCGTGTAGCGGTTGTGCAGGCCGAAGAGCACGGTGGGCTCCACGACCCAGGGCGCCAGGGCATACTCCACCAATCGGTAGTTGTGGCTGGGGCTTTCCGCCTCCATTTCCATTTCGCCCCCCAGCACCATGCAGAGCGTGCGGCTCTCGTCGCCTTGGCGGAAGAGCACTTCGCGCGGCTTCAGCGTTTGGAAATCAAACGGCGTTTGCGCCACGATGTCGAGAAAGTCCAGGCGGCTGAAGCCCTGGAAAAGCGGAACGCGGAGCAGCAGGTTGGAAAAGGAATGGTCCATAGGGTAGGGGAGTTGGGGGGAAAGGGAGGAAAGAAGGGTCTTGGGGTGCGGCGTGAGGCGGAGAAAGGCCGTTATGGGCGCAGCTCCTGGCACGCAGCGCCTTGTCCGGAACCGTTCCCCGCTCCCGGGGCAAACGTGGGGGATTTCCCTTTAAGGTTCGACTGTGCGGAGCTTTCCCTTTTCGTCGGCATAGATGAAAAGGGCGCGCAGGTGGCGGTCGGCCTTGACGATGCGGACAGCCTCGTCCAGCCCCATCACCATGAAGGCTGTGGCGTAGGCATCGGCCGTGGCGCAGTCGCGGGCAATGACCGTGGCGGAGAGCAGGCTGTGTGTGACGGGACGGCCTGTTCGCGGGTCAATCGTGTGGGCATACTTGCGCCCGTTCGCCACGTAGAAGTTATGGTAATTTCCGCTGGTGGCCAAGGCCGCATTCTCCAGGTTCAGCACGGTCTGCAATTCGCCGCCGCCCTGCTCGTCGGGCTTGCTCACCCCAATCTTCCAAGGCTCCTTCGTTTGTGGGTTGCGGCCGCGCGTCACCACTTCGCCGCCGATTTCGACCATATAGTTCATCACCCCGTGTTCGCGGAGCAGGCGTGCCACGCGGTCCACGCCGTAGCCCTTGGCAATGGCGCCGCAGTCGATGGCCAC
>CAMGGA010000055.1 GCA_946055515.1 uncultured Bacteroidales bacterium | reverse complement strand
TCGTGGAGATTACGGTGAGCGGCCAGGGCCTCCACTACGTGAATGGCCTCAGCTTTGCCCTCCCCTACGCTACGGATGAGCTGGAATATGTGGGCACGGAACTCCTCGACATGAAGGAAATGGTGAACCTCACCTACGACCGTCTCCACACCAACGGACAGAAGGCGCTCTACCCGACCTTCGTGAACCGCGGCAACAACTTCCTGCTCGAAGAAGGCGACCACGACCTCTTCGTCCTGAAGTTCCGCGCAAAGAAGGCTTTCAAGTTCAACCTCAAGGCTATCGACGGTCTCCTCGTGGACCGCAACTTGGGTAGCGTGAGCTTCTAAGCGCACTGCTTTCCTTCTACAAAAAGGCTGTGCCCGGATTTCCCGGCGCACAGCCTTTTCTTTCTTTTAGCAACACTTGCACTACAAGCCTGCATGCCACCACGCGACAATCACGACAGAGGCGGAGAGGAGGAGTATCTCGATTTCCATAGCGAGGTGCATTTAGGGTTGTTCTTCCTTGCCGTGGCTGTCAGCCTCGTAGGCTTTTACCACATCCTCGACTGGGATGCCCAAGAGGCGCATCTGGCGAAACACTTGCGGAAGGGTGTGCTGGAGGAAGTGGCGGCGCCGCTCTTCGCGCACAAGTTCGGGAGCCTCGGCGGCGACATAGTAGCCCATGCCGCGCTTGGGGAAGATGATGCCCTGCCGCGCCAAGAGTTCGTATGCCTTCACCACGGTGTTCACGTTCACCTCGAGCAACGCGGCATATTCGCGCACCCCTGGCACGCGGGTCTCTGGCGGATAGGCCCCGCTCACGATTTCATCGCCTAAGCGTTCGGCTATCTGCACGAAGATAGGTTGTCCGTCTATGAAATTCATGCTGTTTCCTGTTTCAAAAAGTTGTAACACAAGGCATTTCCCTCAAAACCACTTGCGGCGAACAAGGGTGACTCGCTTGAACAGCGCATAGCTGAGGGCCACAAGTCCCACGCCGCTCAGCAGATAGAACAGGAGCGTGAGGCAGACCGAGACGGGATTGACCGAATCGTGTTCGTGTGCCATGAAATGGCTGGAAAGCATCATCGAAACCACTACCGTAAACGCCACCAAGATGCAAAGTGTGATGGCAAAAGCCCTGCGGCGGAAGATCACGGCGCCAAGGAGGAAGATGGCGTAGAGACAGAAGCCTTTGGCGAGGGGGAGGAACATGAAGAGGCCGCGCATTTCGGGGAGGCTGCCTTGGGTCACATCGGTGCAGAATTGCGCCCACATCCTACCGCAGAAGTCCACCAGTGCGGGAAGGGCCGTGCCGTATGCCTGGGGCTGCAAACTGAAGAGTACGATGCGCAACAGGTCGGCCACGACGATACCGAGCAGATTGGCCACGAAAGCTCCCACCGTGAAGATGAGCAGCTGTGCCGCATACTTTTCCTGCACCGTGGCGGGAAGCATGAGGGCGGCGATGCGGCCGGGCTTGTCCTTGAGGTGGTAGCCGCAAAGGGAGATGCACCAGAACATGAAGAACACCGACGCCAGGAGGAAGAAGACTGACGACTGATCCATCGCCACCCGTTCCGTCGCTTCGGGGGTTGCCGACGGCGTGAAGCTGAAGGGGTAGAACGAACCGCACTGGGCGCCGAGGTGAAGGAGCACGCAGCCCAAGGCAGTCATGAGCAAACTCTTGGATTGATGGTGAACGGTTTGGCGAAGCAGCCAACCGAAACGCTGCATATTGAATTTTTCCATTTTCTAAGAATTGAGGGGAATAAGAATAGTGGGGTTATAGAGACTTCGTTTGTGTCAGTTCCTGCGGCAGGCAGCCCGCCTCGGCACAGCAGAAGAGGAG
Organism: uncultured Bacteroidales bacterium; assembly: GCA_946055515.1. Taxonomy (GTDB): domain Bacteria; phylum Bacteroidota; class Bacteroidia; order Bacteroidales; family Bacteroidaceae; genus Alloprevotella. Next base: position 9,641 of record CAMGGA010000055.1, on the reverse strand, counting down.
TTCCATCTGGAGCGGGAATTCTTCATCGGGCCGGTCGTTGCGCACCACCACGGCGTTGCCTTGAATCGACGGCTGCACGAAGAGGGCGTCGTCGGTGGGTTCGCCGAGCGGGCGGACCTCGCAGCGCACGGCCTCACTGATTTCCGTCACCGAACGGTTCAGGAGCAGGCGCGACTCCTGCAGCATCACCACGTGGTCCAGCAGCATCGCCACATCGTTCACCTGGTGGGTGCTCACGATGAGCGTGCGGTCTTCGCCGAGATAGCGCGCCACCACTTGGCGGAACACGCTTTTTGAGGGAATGTCCAGGCCGTTTGTGGGTTCGTCCATGAGGAGCAGGTGTGTGCCCGCCGCCAGGGCAAACGACATGAGCGCCTTTTTCTTCTGCCCCATCGACAACTTGCCCAGGTGCAGGTCGGGCGAAAGCGAAAAGTCGTGCAGGCAGTTGCGTAGGATTTCGTGGTCGAAGCGCGGATAGAAACAGGCGTTGAGGGCCACGTAGCGCTCCATCGTCACGTGGGGCAGGTCAAACTCCTCGGGCACGAGGTACATTTCCCGCAAGGTCTCCACGTGGCGTTGCTTCACGTCGTTGCCCAAGAAGCGGATTTGTCCCTGCTGTGGGTGGAGCAGGCCGCTGATGAGGTAGAGCAGCGTACTCTTGCCCGTACCGTTCTTGCCCAGCAGTCCGTAGATGTGCCCGGACTCGAAGCGCAGACTGAAGTTGTCGAAGATATGGGGAGCCCGTCGCCCATAGCTGAATTGGATGTTCTCGATGCGTAACATAGCGGGTGGGATTGTGGATTTGTATTTCTGTTTTGGTGTAATAGTTTGATAGTACGCCGCAAATGTAGGACAATTCGGAGAAACGGCAAGGCTTTTGGCGAGAAAAATGTTTGGCGGGGAGAATATTTTTCGGGGAGAATGCAGTCGAAGCGGCTGGGGAAGTACATTCAAGCACCGCAGGCGAAGTGATTAAAAAAAGTAAATCCCTCGGCTTTTCTTTGCCCTCCTCTCGCCTTGGGCTACCTTTGCACACAATTACACAAAATTCCTTCATAATGAACGCTTCCCGCCGTGCTTTCCGTGCCGTGTGTGCCATGCTTCTCCTGCTGTGCATCATGCTCGTGCCCCACCATCACCACGATGGCGGGGAGTTCTGTTGGGCGGTGGCGCATTGCCACACAGAAGGGGCGCTCACCCACGAACATCACGCCCAAGGATGCCAAGAAGAAGGACATCTGCGCTTTTGCGCCGTGGAGTTCCTCCGCACCGCCCAGCCGCAGTGGCGCACGGCCCCCGCGCCGTGGCAAGGAACGTCCGCCTGGTGGTTGGGTGCAGCGGCAACTGTTTTCTTCTATTTTCTCCACCGCTTCCACGGGGCGACACGCACTTGGCGAGCTGCCTCGGCCGCCCCCCTGCCCCACCCGCACGGGATGCGGCAAGTGTTTCGGCGGGGCCCTCCCGCACTGCTTCAATGACGCTGCCCCCAAGCGCGGGGCCGGTTCTTTCATTTTCCTTAAACACTTTTCTTCCTACACATCATTGAAGCACCTCTCATGAAAAAAATCCTCCTCTACAGCGTAGCCTTCTCCGCGGCTATGCTCCTTTCTGCGTGCCAAGGCGGCCACGGCCACGACCACGAAGGCCACGAGGGCCACAACCACGAAGGCGAATCTGCCGAAAAGGAAGCGCACGGCGAAGGCCACACGGGCGAAATCCATTTCTCCGATGCCCAGGCGAAGGCTGCCCGCCTGCAACTCTACGAAGTGCAGCCTTCGGCCTTTTCCGAAATCATTGAAGTGAGCGGCCGCCTCCTGCCGGCCCAAGGCAGCGAAGCCACGGTGACGGCGACGATGAGCGGTATCGTAAGCCAAAATCGCCAGAGCCTCACCGAGGGCATGGCTGTCGGCGCGGGCCAAACGCTCTTCACCATCAACGCGAAGCCGATGGCAGATGGCAATCCTGCCGCTGCGGCACAAACCGAACTCAAACTCGCCACACAGGCCCTGCGCCGCGCCGAGGACTTGGCAAAGCAGCGGCTCATCACCCAGCGCGAACTCGAAGAAGCGCAGGCCCGCTACGAAACGGCAAAATCCACGGCACAGAGTCTGGGCAATGCTGCGCAGAGCCGTTCCGTCGGGGCACCGATGGGTGGCTTCGTGAAGTCGGTCTTGGTGCGTCCAGGCGACTTTGTCGAGGCCGGTGCGCCCTTGGCGGTCATCACGCAAAGCCAGCGTCTCCAGCTGCGCGCCGACCTGCCCGAACGCCACTACTCCGCCCTTGCGCAGATCAGCGACGCAAACTTCCGCATGGCCTACGAACCGCAGTCGGCCATCCATTCCGTGAGCGCGCTCGGCGGCCGCCTTGTCTCGAAGGGCCGCGCTTCGGAAGGCGAGGGCTTTTTCGTACCCATCATCTTCGAACTGAACAATCAGGGCAACCTCGTGGCGGGCTCTTTTGCCGAAATCTTTTTGAAAGGGACGCCGCGCCAGGCCGTGATCACCGTGCCCAACGAGGCCATCACGGAAGCCCAGGGCTTATATTTTGTTTATTTGAGAATCCATCCCGAAACCTACCTGCGCCAAGAAGTGAAGCTGGGCTCCACCGACGGCAGCCGCACGGAAATTCTGGAAGGACTGAAGAAGGGCGACCAAGTGGTGACGCAGGGTGCCGTACAGGTGCGACTGGCTGCCAATGCCACGGTCATTCCCGAAGGACATTCACACTGATAATTTGAAGGTTATAAGGTGTTGCGCTTCGCGCAGGTTATGAGGTTATAAAGAGACTCTTTATCGTAACCTTTAGCCCGTAACTTCCTCATAACCTGGGATCGAAGCGACCCAACCTCATCATCCATAGAAAGCCAACCATGTTAAATCAAATCATATCTTTCTCCCTGCGCAACCGCCCCTTGGTTCTCTTCTTCAGCGTGCTCTTGCTCTGCATCGGTTCGTGGACAGCGTGGCGCATGGAAGTCGATGTTTTCCCCGACCTCAACGCCCCCACGGTGGTCATCATGACCGAAGCCACGGGCATGGCGGCAGAAGAAGTCGAACAACTCGTCACCTTCCCCATCGAAACGGCCGTCAATGGCGCCACGGGCGTACGGCGTGTGCGTTCCTCCTCCACTGCGGGCTTCTCCGTGGTGTGGGTAGAATTTGACTGGGACACCGATGTCTACCGCGACCGCCAGATTGTTTCCGAAAAACTCGTCACGCTCGAGGGCTCCCTTCCGCCCGGCGTGGGCAACCCTGTGATTGGCCCGCAGTCAAGCATCCTCGGCGAAGTGATGTTCGTCGGTCTCACGGCCGACACCACCTCGGCCGGTCACCTCCGCACCCTGGCCGACTGGACGCTGCGCCCTGCCCTGCTCAGTGTAGGCGGCGTAGCCCAGGTGACCGTTCTGGGCGGAGAACTCCAAGAATACCAGGTGCGCCTCCATCCCGAACGCATGCGCCACTTCGGCGTCACGCTCTCGCAGGTGCTCAGTGCCGTGCGCGGCATGAACAGCAACGCGGCCGGCGGCGTGCTCTACGAATACGGCAACGAATACATCGTGCGTGCCGCCCTCATGACCGCTTCCACCCACGAAATGGCCCAAGCCTTGGTGGCCCGCACGCCGCAGGGCATGCCCGTGCGACTGGGCGACGTAGCAGATGTCATTGTGGGCGAAAAGCAGCCCAAGATGGGCACGGCTTCGGTGAATGGCAAACCTGCCGTGTTGCTCACCGTGACGAAGCAGCCTTCGACGAGCACCCTCGACGTGACCGAAGCGCTTGACCGCTCGCTCGCCAGCCTCCAGCAACAACTGCCGCCCGACGTGAAGGTGAACACCCACCTCTACCGCCAGCAGGACTTCATCGACGCTTCCATCTCGAATATCCAGAAGTCGCTCCTCGAGGGTGGCATCTTCGTGGTGCTCGTGCTCTTCATTTTCCTCATGAACGGGCGCACCACGCTCATTTCGCTCGTTACCATACCCCTCTCGCTGCTCGTCACGATCCTCGTGTTGAAACTGATGGGCCTCACCCTCAACACCATGAGCATCGGTGGTATGGCCATCGCCATCGGTTCGCTTGTCGATGACGCCATCGTCGATGTGGAAAACGTGTTCAAGCGGCTCCGGCAGAATGCCCTGCTCCCCGAGTCTCAGCGCCGCCACTACATGAAGGTCGTGTTCGACGCTTCCCGCGAGGTGCGCATGCCCATCCTCAACTCCACGCTCATCGTGGTCGTGAGCTTTGTGCCGCTTTTCTGCCTCTCGGGCCTTGAAGGCCGCATGCTCGCCCCGCTGGGCGTCAGCTTCATGGTTTCGCTCTTTGCCTCCACCCTCGTGGCGCTCACGCTTACGCCCGTGCTGTGCAGTTATCTTTTGGGGCAAAAGGCATTGCGCAAGGAGTCACAGTCCGAGCCGCGCTGGGTGCGCTGGCTGAAAGACCGCTACGTGGCCACGCTGCGCACCGCGCTCAGTCCGAAGGGCCGCTGGATACTGCCCGCCGTAGCCGTGGCGGTAGTCGTCACCCTGGGACTGTTCTTCACCCTCGGCCGCAGCTTTCTGCCTCCCTTCAACGAGGGAAGCTTCACAATCAACGTCACCACCGTACCAGGCATTTCCTTAGAAGAAAGCAACCGCATCGGGGCGCGCGCCGAACAGCTTCTGCTCACGGTGCCCGAGGTGAAACACGTGGCACGCAAAACGGGCCGCGCCGAACTCGACGAACATGCCTTGGGCGTGAACACGAGTGAAATCGAAGCGCCCTTTGAACTGAAGGACCGCTCGAAGGCGGAGGTACAGGCCGAAATCCGCCGCAAGCTTTCGCAGCTTCCGGGCGTGAGCATCGAAATAGGCCAGCCCATCTCCCACCGCATCGACGCCATGCTCTCGGGCACCAAGGCCGCCATTGCCATCAAGGTGTTCGGCCCCGACCTTGCCCAGCTCCACCAGTTGGGCCTGCAGATTCAGGAAGCCACGGCTTCGGTCGAAGGTGTGGCGGACTTGAATGTGGAGCAACAGGTGGAACGCCCGCAGCTGCTCCTCAAGCCGCGCCGCGAACTCCTGGCGCGCTACGGCATCACGCTGCCCGAATTTGCGGAATACGTCAATGCAGCCGTGGGCGGCGAGGTGGTCAGCCAGGTCCTCGAGAAAGGGCGTGCCTTCGACCTCACGGTGAGGATGTCTGCCCACGACCTTTCCACCATCGACCACATCAAACAACTGCTCATCGACACTGCCGACGGGCGCAAGGTGCCGCTCAGCGAAGTCTGCGAAGTGGTGAGCACAGCCGGGCCGAACACCATCAGCCGCGAGAATGCCCAGCGCAAACTCGTGGTTTCGGCCAATGTCGAAGGCCGAGACATGCGCTCTGTGGTCACAGAGATGCGCGAGGCCATTGCGGCAAAGGTCACCCTGCCCGAAGGCTACCGCGTGGAGTATGGCGGACAGTTCGAGAGCGAGGAATCGGCCTCGCGTCTGCTGCTGGCGCTTTCGTTCGTGAGCATCCTGGTCATCTGCCTCCTGCTCTACCTGCAGTTCCGCTCTGCCAAGCAAGCCCTCGTGGTTCTGCTCAACCTTCCCCTCGCCCTCATCGGCGGCGTATTGGCCTTGGTGGCCACGGGCGGCGTGGTGAGCATTCCTGCCATCATCGGTTTCATTTCGCTCTTCGGCATCGCCACGCGTGGCGGCATGTTGCTCGTGGACCGCTACAACGAACTGGCGCGACAAGGCTTGCCGCAGCAGACCTGCGTGCTGCAAGGTTCGCTCGACCGCTTGCTCCCTATCCTCATGACGGCCCTCTCCTCGGCCCTGGCCCTCATCCCCCTGGCCTTGGGCAGCACACTTCCGGGCAACGAGATACAGAGCCCCATGGCGCAGGTGCTGCTGGGCGGACTGCTCACGAGCACGCTGCTCAACCTCGTCGTGGTGCCCGTCATCTTCTCGCGTTTCCATGTGTTCAAGAAGCCGAAGCCCACGCCGCCCGCCGAGGCTTGACAACACAGCGGTTCCTGTTTCACGTTTAAAAAGACACATTTCAACATGCATTTCCCCAAACATATATTTATAAGCCTGCTGCTCCTCCTCGTGACCCACCCCTTGCAGGCCCAGCCCTTGGCCCTTCTCGACACGATTGCGGCCAACAACCTCACGCTCCGCAGCCTGAAGGCAGGCGTGCGGGCAGTAGGCGAAGAGGCCCGCGCTGAACTCCGCCTGCCCGACCCCGAAGCGGAAGTGGCTTACCTGTTCGGCTCGCCCTCGGCGGTACCCAACCGCACCAACGTGGCCCTCACGCAAGAACTCCCCTGGACCGTGCTCTCGGGCCGGCAGAAGGCTGCGGCCCAGGCCACCTCGGCACTGGCCGAACAGGACTATGCGGCGGCCCGCCAGCAGGTGATGGCCGCAGGCTTCGACCTGCTCGTGCAACTGGTCCACTCCAACCGTCTCGAGGCAGAAATGCTCGCCCGTCTCCGTGCGGCGGAAGCCGTAGAGGAGCTCTGCGCCCAACGGTTTGCACAGTCCGACCTCACCGCCATCGAGATGAACAAGGCGCGCCTCAACCGTGCCGTGGCAGAAGCGGACTGTCGGCGTGTGACCACTGAGCGCGAAGGCGTGGTTCGCCAGTTGCGGGCCTTGAACGGCGGTTTGCCCATCGACTGCCACGACACGACGTATTCGTTCAGCGTGGCGCAATGGTGTGCGCCGCAAGTGGCCTTCCCCACCCTCGAAACGGCAGCCGTGCGGCGCGCCGAGGCTTCCGTGAAGCAGCGCGAGGCCGAGTTGCGCCTGGCCCGCACGCGCCGCTTGCCGTCCTTGACCGTAGGTTTCACGGGGGAATACATTCCCCACAACAACTACAGTGGCCTGAGTCTGGGCATCTCCCTTCCGCTCTGGGGCAACAAACAGGCAGCCGTGCGCAGCAGTGAAGCCAACCTGCTGGCGGCACAGCTGGACCGTGCGGATGCCCACACGCAGGTAGGCCAGGAGGCAGCGCGCCTGCGGGCGGAGGCACTGCGCTTGGACGGTGTGGCCCGAGAACTGGACGAGGCCCTGCAAGCCACGGAGTCGGCCGCACTATTGCAGCGTTCGCTCGACCTCGGACAGATTTCGCTGCTCGACTACCTGCTCGAGATTTCCTTCTTCTACACCGCACGCACCGCCTGGCTCGAGGCCGACCGCGATGCCCACCAAGCTGCGGCAGCCTTCCGCGCCCTGAACCTGTAAGCGTTGCGCACAGGATTGGAGCTGCGGTGTATCACCGCAGGATAAGAGCCGCCCACACACAAAAAACAAGCGTTTGCACCCCCTCGGCAGAGAGCTGCAAACGCTTGTCCCATTTTTGGAAAAATCAGAGAAAGCCTACTGTTTGATTTGGCTGCTTGGAATAGTCAGCGCATGGCCTGCGAGTTCGGGGTTGCTGAGGTCGTAGCTGGCGATGCAGTAAACCCCGCCTTGGTCCGTAGCCGCAAAGATATACCCCCGGTCAGTCGGTTTGCCCGGCTTTGCGCCCAAACCGCTGATGAGTTTGGCAAACTGCGTCTCAGAGAGTTTCGTCATGTCTAAATAGTGGGAATCCATGTCGGGGTCGTAGCCCGAATAATTCTTGCCGTAGTTGAGCGTGAAGTAGTCCATTTCTTCTGTCTTCAGACTCAGCTCGTCCGGCGTTTCGGTAGAATTCGAATAGCCCTCCTGGATATAGTTCAGCACGAGCAGATTGCTGACGATGCGTCCGAGCGCGAGCCCCGACGTTTCCCAACCAGAGAGGTCCACCAAGGCATAGCCGCGATATTGTCCCTTGACTACGCCAGCCACCTGCGGCATATCGCCCATGTAGAATTGGGGCTGTGCCAGCATCTCGGGCGTAAGCGCTGGGAGGTTGTCCGGTTCGGTGAACTTCTTTGAAATATAGCCCACGATACCCGACTCTCCGTAGATAATCTTGCACCACTCGCCGTTGTCCTCCAGCACGAGGTAACGTTCGTCCTGGTCGACGGTGACGATCGACTTGTCGCCCGAAACGCGCTCATTGCTCCAACAGAAGTCGCAGGCATCGGATTCGGGTTCGCACACTCGTATCAGGTACGGCGCGCTGGTGGAAGGTTGCTTGCGCACCTTCAGGCTCTGGGCGTTCACCCTCACCAGCCCAGCAAAGCGGGGCGCACGGATGTCGAGGTCCGCGGGCTCAGCCTGCTGTGCGGCTTGACCGTTCTGCGCAGCAGAGGTGGTTGCGGTCCCGCTGTTTTGCGGGGCAGTGTCTTCGCCCTTGAGCGCTTTGTCGACTTCGTCCAGTGTTTTTCCTACTTTATCCAGACCTTTTTCCACTTTGTTAAAGGCCTTGTCCAATTTCTTGAAAAATTGCGCCTGTGCGCTGCCCGTGCCGACAGCGGCGAGTACGAGCAAGGAGAGCAGAGTTTTTTTCATAAAAGGTTTATAACGAGATTTGCCGGACTAAAGCAGCAGCATCTGCACGCTTCAAATGGTGCAGAAAGGCTACCATACGGCAACAGCACTGCAAAGTCCAAAATTCCTATCACGGCGCAAATATACAGAGAAAGGGGCTATTCAAAAACTTTATCATAAATAAAAAATTCCACACGCGACATTCGTTCCGAACCAACCGCGGCGCGACACCTCGGCTTCTACTTCCGTGGTCCCAACTTCCGCGCACATTAGGAGCTGCGGTGTCCTCACCGCAGGATGACAGCAAACCGTTCGTTTCACAGGCTTGGGGGGCTTTGGGCTGAACGAAAACGTGCCTCCTGTCGGAAAACGCTGTCGTTTCGTGCAAAAAGTGCGGTTTTCACGCGCTATATATACGTATTTTTTCCCTCGAAAAAAGCCTTCACAGCTTCACAGAACGGGCTTTTCTCTTTGATTTTCATAGGAGAACAGTGTGAAGGTAAAACTAAAAAGCCTTCACAAGTTTCCATGCTACGGGGACAAAAATAGGTATGTTCTTCATGAGGGGGCGGCAAATGGGGTACAAGGGAAGAAAGAAGGCGACAAATGGGGGACATAATGGTTAAACCCGCGAAATGGAGGGGCGTGAAGGAAAACGGCCGTACACGCAACGTAGCACCCAGAGCCTTCACACTGTTTTCCGCTGAGTATCAACGAAGAAACGCCTCTGTGTGAAAGTGTGAAGGCTTTTTTCGGGGTAAAAACACGTATATATAGGCGGAAATGACTGTGTTGCGCACTCCTTTTGCGACATGGAACTCCCTGCCGGGAGCACGTTCTTCCTGTCAGCGGCGTGCGCGTTTCAATCGGCGGAGTTGCTTTTTCTATCGGCGGAACTGGAAATTCAATCGGCGGAGTGGTGAAGGGTAATGGCGGAGTTGTGAAGGCTAAAGGCGGAGTTGCCCGAAGTACTTAACGAAGAAAATGCAAAGTGAAGGAAACAACACCGCGCGTTAAAACTGGCCATAAACAAAATATGAGAAAAGATTTTCTTTTTTAAGCCTCAAAAGGTGTGCGCACGTCGATTATTTCCCTACCTTGGCACCGTTAATTGATTGTTTCACCCCTAAATGTATTGCTATCATGACTCACAAAATGCTACAACTGCCTTACGAGCTGAATGCGCTGGAACCACGCATGAGTGCCGACACGCTGATGTATCACCACGGGAAGCACTTGCAAACGTACC
>CAMGGA010000054.1 GCA_946055515.1 uncultured Bacteroidales bacterium | reverse complement strand
CGGGCCACGCATGACGAAAACAACAAACGAAACGCTCGACGCAAAGCGGCTACTGTCCCTTTGCGCCGAGCGTATTGTCGATGCTACTGTATGTATTTGAGGAAAGGCGTGATGTACGTTTCTTGCATGACCTTGACGCGCTCACGGGCACTTTCCACGAATGCCTCCAAATAAGCCTTCGCCCATTCTGCGCGGGTGCCCTTCCAAGTTTGGGGCAAGTCGCAGACATGAAACTGGATTTGCATGACTGCTGCCCAGTTGATGTAGAGCTTCCTGGGGTCGGACTTGAAGAGGTCAGCATGATGGGCCTGCAGACACCGCAGCTGACTGCCCTCTTCCTGCCAATCTATCTCAATATAGGATATGTCCACGGCCTCGAAGTCGGCGTTGTCTATCATGTAGGCACAGGTCTTGGCCAACTTATAGGCTGAAATGATATTGGGCGGCATGGCCTGCTTGCTCAAGTTCCGTGTCTTCACGTCGAGCAGGACGTAGTGGCCCTCGCCGCAAAACACAATATCTGCCGTATCGTTCTGTCGCTCTTCAAAGATGTGGGTGGGCGACCAAGCTTGTGTGGGACCATGGACGCGGCTCAGCAAGAACAGGGCTGTGGGCGAGGAGAACAACGCGTTTCGCTGTGCGACGGTGATGTGCTCCGGATGGCGAAGGTAGACATCGTTCAGTAACTCAAGCTGCTTGAAGATGTTGCCAGGATATTCTTCCTTCAACTGATGGTACACGTATTTCTCGAACGGCTCTCCTGCAGCATGGCCCGACAGAGTCCCAGACGAGGCTTTGTTCGGCCGGTCTACACGGGCATTTTCAAGCTTTTGGAGCAAGCGGGAAAAATCAATTTGCTTCATGGAACAGAAGGTTAAAGCATTGATGGATGGTTGCGATGTGGGCTGACGCGGAAGTATGGAGATAGGCACGGACTTCTTCGGTGATGCGGTCGTGGAGCCGCACCTCCTCTTCTTGCTGCCAGTCTATTCTTCTGAAAGGAATGGACGCAATGGGCGCTTCGGAGAACTCGACAATGTCCCCCTTGATGATGCCATTGTAGCCTAACCACTCAAAGACGCGGGGATTGTTGAGATAGGCCAGAATGTATTCCAGCGACTCTCGAACTTTCGGTTTGCGGAAGATGGCCGTAACGTTCTGCGTGGGATAGCAGCCTTCAGGGGCATAGCAGAAGCGGAAATAGTCTTTGTTTGACACACGCTCCTTGCAGGGCACAAATATGCGGGCTTCCTTTCGCTCAAAGAGTTTCTGATTTCTCGGAAATACAAATTCCCAGTAAGGTATCTGACGCGAATAGCTGTAGCGACGGGCAAGCTTTTCCAGGTGTGGCCGGAAATGTTCGGCAAAATGCGGGTATTTCTCCTCAAAAGCTGTTTCGCTTATTGATTCCTGGAGGAAGATGTAGGACGTGGTGGACTTGTTAATATAGGGGGACAGGTCTTTTGCCTTCATCACGGTGATGAGAGCCCGCCGCTCATCGGGGTTGAGACCAGCGGTGTCCTTGATTTGGAAAGCAGCATCCAATCCCGACACCATGCCGTTGCCGATGTCGCAATACTGACCAATGCGGTTCAACTCGGGCTGTAGGGTTTCGTCGGCGGGGAACAATGAGGATTGCGGCTTTGCACAGGCTGCCTCGAAACGGGCCAAGCGCACTTGCTGCGCCTGGGATGCCAATACCCATCGCTCCTTCGGGGCAAACTGGGGGATTTCCTCTTTATCGAAGCAACTCCGCGTGGCCAGCTCTTGAGGCGTGGGGAGGCCGCGCTCCTTATTGTAACGAAAGAGGGAAATGCTACCTTGTCCTACCTTGCCTTTGATGTAACGGAAGATGATGAAGGATGCTGTTACTTTCTCGAAAAGAGGGGCTTCCCTGAAGTGGTATATCTCGGAAAAATAGCCGTTTTCGCACATGTATTTGCGAAGGGAAGCCGAGTGGGTGGTGTTCAGCCAATAGTCTGTGCAGATGAAGATGAGTTCGCCGCCTTCTTCTAAATGCTCAATGCTTTTCAGAATAAACACGAAGAGGTAGTCGCAAAGACTGTTGAAGTACTTGTTCCACAATTCATTGCGTTCCAGTTCCTCCTTCAGTTCGGGCTCAATGTTTTTCCAGCGAATGTAGGGTGGGTTGCCAATGACGACATCGTACTTCTCTGAAGTGGGAACAGAAAGGAAACTCGAGAACTTCACGCAACTGTGTGACGTGCCCAAAGAAGCATCGATTTCGTAGGCAGACAGGTTGGAAAAGCCTTGCTCCGCCAAGCTGTCCAAGAAAACACCCTTGCCGCAAGAGGGCTCCAGCACTCGGCTGTCCCTGGAATGGGCTATGAGCGTAACCATGAAATCGGCTATGGGTCTGATGGTGAAGTATTGTCCGTATCTGTTCTTTTCCGCCATACTGGATTGAGCGATGTGTTTGCTTGTGTACAAAGGAAGCACCGGCATCCCGCCTGTGCTACCCGTGCAAAGGAAACGAGAAAAAAGAGAATGGCAAAATACAGTGCGGACAAAATGAATGATAAGCTGCTTTACCTATTACCTATTCTCTGTATGCTGAAGCGTACGAATAATCCTTCACCCGCTCACGCGCGCTTTCCCAAACACGTTCTAATAAGCCTCAGAAAAACCTGGGGCTTTTCTTCTTGCACTGCACCCCCTTGCACTATCTTTGCATCTCCAAACAAGAACGCTTATTACTTTACACTCCATGAAACTGAAGAAACAGCTTCTCCAGTGCCTGACACTATTCTGCACCCTCTCTCCAACCGCTGCGGTGGCACAGGTGTGCGACTGTGGCATGAGTTTGCCCTCGGGACTGGACTCTGTACGATATGCCCGCTTCTGGGAAGGGGCGGCACAGGCCCAACGCGCCCGACTCGCTCAGTCGAACGGGGCGGCACGGACGGCGGCCACGAAGGCTGCAAGCAGCGTGGTCTGGCCCGGCGGCGAAGTGTACCAGTTCCGCGTGGCGCTCTGCATCACGCCCGAGGTGCTCAGCAAGTTCTACAACAGCGAGGGCGTGCTGGACAAACAGCTGGTCCACGACTGGTGGGACGAGACGGAACGGAAACTTCAGGAGTATTACCGAAACGACGTGGGCATCGACCTGCAGGTGGTGCGCGACGACCGGCTGATCGTGACGGACAACACGACGGGCTATGAGTTCCGCGTGAACGGTTCGCCCAACTTCCACTTCGGCACGGAAATCATCAACAGCCTCATCGGCACGGACAGCTACGACGTGGGCGTGCTGATCATGAACGCCACGGGCAGCCTCAACGGAACGGCTTCGCTCGGCGGCGCGGCATCGCCCTACCGCAAAGGTGCAGCACACGCCATCACCGAACCGCAGACGATTGCGCACGAGATGGGACACCTGTTCGGCGCAACGCATACGCACGAGCGCTCCGACGCGGACTATACGGAACCGGGGCAGGGGCAGAGCATCATGAGCTATGGCTACCCCCGCACCTTCTTCAGCATGAGCAGCATACGCGCCATGCGCAACCTCACCAAAGCACTCAACATCTACACCGACCCCGACCGCACGCAAAAGGACCTTTCGCGCAACGACGACACGGAAAACACAAACATCGTCTACGCCTACCCCGAGACGGGCACGCTGCCGCAGCTCCAGCGCGAGCTGATGCGGAAGGAGTACACCGTGACGCGCGGCTCGAACTTCCAGTTCTACCTGCCGCTGGCCAATGCGTCTTCACTGGCGGACCAGACCGTCAGCTACTGCGCCCACGGCTACGACATCGGCTCGGAACTCTCGAACAATGCGCTCAAGCCCACCGAAAAGCCGGGCACGGAGCCTTGCATTATGTTCCACACCCGCTACCAGGCTCCCGAGGGCCTCGCGGACAATGCGCCGGAAAGCAGCTGGCCCGTGCCTTACAGCGACGCTTCACGGCCGGGCCTGTTCTGCTTCGCCTTGGCTGCCCACCACGCCTCGCTCTACGACAGCGAGAAGAGCTATGTGCGCATCGTGGAGGGAGAACCTTTCCAGGCTTCGCTGACTTCCCCGACCAATGCGGCGCTCTTCCGCTGGGGCAGACCCTTCACCGTGAAGTGGACGCCGCAAACGGACCTCTACGGACCGGACCGTCGCGTGCGCATCCGTCTCTCGACGGACTTCGGACAGACCTTCCCCTATATCCTTGCGGACAATTTGCCGAACTCGGGACAGTGGGAGGGCATCTTCCCCTTCCTGACCATCGGACGCACGGGCTACCGCGACTTTCAAAGTCCCGTGACGGGCGGCACGCTGAAGGTGGAGATTGTGGGCGAAGCGGTCTATGGCCTCACGCACGGGTATGCGCCTTATTACTGGAACGGCAGCGAATACGTGGTGACAGGGGGCTTCGGCCTGGACCAGTCTACGGCACGCTACCTCTTCAAGGAGAAGGACACTGACGCCGCGCCCCCTGAACCTTACGTGAAGGTGGGCAGCATGGACGAAATCCCCGCCGACCTGCCCACACTCGTGGCTTACCGTCCCTCGCAGCCTTCGACAACCCTGGCCACTACCCCGAAGGAGGTGCGCGAGGGCAGATTGGTGCGCCGCACGTGGACGGCCAATGCGAGCGGCACGGAGTATGTGTACACGCAGCTGTTTGAACTGCCCGAAACGGCTTCTGGAACCGCAGCCTTGGAGAAACAGCTCCGCGAGGCTCAGGCGGAAATGGCCGAACTGGTGCGCCACGAAGGCGAAGCGGGCTACCCGCTGCCTTCGCTTCCTGCTTTCCGCGAACTGAAGGCAGGCTACGACAAGGTGTTTGACGAGGAGGGCTTCCTCCGCCCTGACTTTGCCGAGGCGGACGGCAACGCGCTCTTGGCGGCCCTGGCCCGGCTTCAAGCTGCCGAGGACCACGAGATCACTTACCCCAGTGCGGGCCGCTACCTGCTGCGCAGCTACCAGGCGATGCCTGCGACCACACCTTATTACTACTATACGCGCACGACCGATGCGGAGGCAACGGAAAGCTGGCAGACTGTGCCCGCAGAGGCCACGCCGCTCGAAATGACGGTGAGCGAGGGAAAGGTTTACCTCAAGGACGACCTCGACCGTGTGCCCCGCCTCGACGGCATGACAAACACTTACACCGAACTTTATCTGCAACGCGGCTACTCCTGGGGGTGCTTCACCCTCGTAAACCGCAGCAACTGGGCCTTCCAGCTGAGCCGCTCGGGCGCAACGACTTCCATCATCTACCGCTACGGGGATGCGCCGAAGGGCTACCGCTGCAACAACAACGACAACATCGTCACCTCCACGGACTTCCAGTTCCTGCCCGTCGTGAGTGCACAAGCGGCACCGCAGGAGATGCGCTGCTACCGCCTCCGCTCGAAACTAACGGGCAAGTGGCTCTCGCTTCCTGCCGACCTCGGCACGGGTGAGTCGCTGCGCCTCGTGGGCACGCCTGCGGCGGAGAACATTTTCCTGCTTTCCGAAGGGAAGCTCCTGGCCTACGCTTCGGGCTTCTTCATTCAAAACAACAACCACGGCGCACTGGGGCAAAGCACGGCCTTCACGCTGACGCCGCATGCCACGGCGACTGACTGCTACGCCCTGGGCACGGGGGCGGGCTTCCTGCGCAGTGCCGACCTGCACAGCGTGGACCTCGCCGCGGAAGCCACGGAGGTTTCGACGGCCTGGGAAATCGTGCCCGTGCAGTCGCTGCCTCTCCGCATCTCGGCTGCTGGCTACACGACGCTCTACTGCCCGCAGGCTTTCGTGCCCGGAGAGGGCCTGACGGTCTACACGGCGCACTATGCTCCCGAACGCACGGCCCTCGGGCTGCGTGTCATCGAGGGTGTCGCCCCTGCCGCCACGGGACTGGTGGTGAAAGGGGCTGCGGGGACGTATCACCTCGAACTGTCCGCGCTCACGGCCTCGGCTACGAGCGACCTTTCGGGACAATTTGCCACCACGGCGGCCCGCGAGGGACTCTACACCCTCCAGCGAGGCACGAACGGCATCGGCTTCTACCGCTTCGGCAACGCCGAGACGGGTTCGGTGGCCGGACTGACGCTGAAGGGCTTCCGCGCTTACTGGGAGGCACCGGCGGGGCTTTCGGAGGCTTCGCTGCAAATGGTGCCCGACGACTCGCCCGCCACGGGGCTCTCTGCGCCCGGCGGGACGGCCACGGACGGGGAGGTATGGTTTGACCTGAGTGGCCGCCGGGTGAACAGGCCGCAGCGTGGGATTTACATCGTGAACCGCCGCAAGGTGTGCCGATAGGGTATGCCATGGTGACTTTACCTCACTTTGACTTGAAAAGTAACGACATGAAGCTTGAAAAGTAACGACATGAAGAAAGTATATATCTGCCCCTCTCTCTCCGCCATCACGCTCCACACGGAACATGCCTTGCTCGGTCTTTCGGGCGGGAATGACCTCCCCGTAAACGGCGGATATGGCGAAGAACAACTCGCCGATGAACGGGACTTTGAGGAGTATGCCATTGAACAAGACTGACGCTATGAACGCTTGGGAAGACTGGCGGGACATCCCTGCCGACCGACTGGCCCTGCAACTGGCGGGGCGCAAGGACATCGATGTGGCCTTCACGCTGCGACAGGTGGAGGGCTGGCAACGGCTGCGCCTGAAGGTGCCGCGCTGGGCGGACACCGCGGGGCTGCATTTTCCACACCGCCTGGCATTGGAGCAATGCTCGGGCCAGGCGGCAGCGGAGTACAAGGCGCACGTGGTGGCGGCGCTCCTGAAGCGCTCGGAAGCGGAGGGTATGACGGGACCGCACGCCATGGCTGACCTCACGGGCGGACTGGGCGTGGACTTCTCCTTCATTGCCCCGGCCTTCGCCGAAGCGACTTACGTGGAACGGCAAGAGGGGCTCTGCGACCTGGCCCGCCACAATTTCCCCTTGCTGGGGCTGGCTGGGGCGAAGGTGGTGTGTGGCGACGGGGTGGACTACCTAAAGGAGATGGCCCCGGTAGATTTGCTCTTCCTCGACCCTGCCCGACGCGATGGGGCAGGACGGAAAACGGTGCGCATGGAGGACTGCGAGCCCGACGTGTGTGCCCTGCTCCCGCTGCTGCTCGAAAAGGCGCGCTGGGTGGTGCTGAAGCTTTCGCCGATGCTGGACATCAGCGGGGCGCTGGCGGCACTGGGCTGCGTGAGGGAAGTGCACGTGGTGAGTGTGGGGGGAGAATGCAAGGACTTGCTGCTGGTGCTCTCGCAACGGGACGGGGAGGGGGAGGTGCGCCTGACGGCTTCGCACAATGGCATTCCTTTTTGCTTCTCTCCGACGGAAGAGGCGGAGGCGCAGCCGCACTATGCCGCCCAACCGGCCACGTGGCTCTACGAACCGGGGGCGGCCTTGCTGAAGGCGGGGTGCTTCAAACTGATCGCGACGCGCTTCGGGCTGGAGAAGCTGCACCCGCACTCGCATCTCTACACCGCGGACCACTTTGTCGAAAACTTCCCGGGACGCTGCTTCCGTGTGGTGGAAATGCTGGGCTTCGGCAAGCAGGACTTGCGCCACCTGCGCAGCCTCACCACGCAGGCGAACCTCACCGTGCGCAACTTCCCGAGTTCGGTCGATGCGCTGCGGCGCAAACTGAAACTGCGCGAAGGGGGCGCGGATTATCTCTTCGCCACGACGCTGGCGGACGGTGCGCATGCGCTCTTGCTGACTCGCCGCAACGAGGGGGAAAAGGGGATTTTGTAAGGGGAAAAACTTTTTTTCAAAAAAATCGGCTTCTGCGTGTAACTTTCGGCGGAGTTATCCGTCTTCCCTATAGAGAGCCGCTCATGACAACAATCGATTTCCGCAAAGACCTGCTTCCGCTGAAGGACAAAATCTACCGCATGGGCCTTCGCATCACGCTCAATGCGCAAGAAGCGGAGGACCTGACGCAAGACACGCTCCTGCGTGTATGGAGCAAACGCGAGGAACTGGGCGGGGTGAACAGCCTCGAGGCTTACTGCCTCACCATTTGCAGAAATCTGGCGCTTGACCGCATGGAGAAACGGGAGAATGCCAACCTCTCGCTCGAAGACCACCCGACGGATGCCTTCGACAATGCACGGACGCCTCAGGAGCAGCTGGAGCACGACGAGAAGCTTCAACGCATTCACCAACTCTTCAACGAACTGCCGGAAAAGCAACGCACCGCTCTCCAACTGCGCGACATCGAGGGACTTTCTTACCAAGAGGCCGCAGCGGCCATGGAGGTGACCGAGGAGGTGTTTAAAGTGACACTCCACCGCGCCCGGAAGGCCCTGCGAAATCATTACGAAAAACTGGAAAACTATGGACTATAAGTATATTGAACAACTCTTGGAACGCTTCTGGGCCTGCGAGACTTCGGTCGAAGAGGAACAAATCCTGAAGTCGTTCTTCAGCCAGGATCGTCTGCCTGAAGGGTTGGCCCGCTACAAGAGCCTGTTCGTATATGAAAAGGAACAGGCCCGACAGGGTCTCGGCGAGGACTTCGACCAGCGCGTGCTGGAAGCGCTCGGCCAACAGGAAGCCCAGGCCGAAGCCACGCAGAAGGTGGTGAAGGTGCAACGCTTCACGCTCTCCCGCCGCCTCCGCCCGCTCTACCGCGCTGCTGCTGCGGTGGCCATCGTATCGCTCCTCGGCATCTCGGCCGGACGCTCGTTCCAACAGGCTGACCCCGCCAGCGGACAGAACGGTGCATGGGACTACAACCAGCAGGCATACAAGGATTCTTACCAGGATCCGCAGAAGGCTTACGAAGAGGGCATGAAGGCGCTCAACCTGTTCAAACAGGGACCCAAGACGGCTGCGGCCGACTCGGCTGTCCTCAAAGCGCAAACCCACGAGCAGCCGCTCCGATAGACGCACGGCTTCTGCCCCGGCATTTATGTCTGATTCGGTATGAAACAGCTATTCTCTCTTCTGCTCTGCATGCTGCTCGGCCTCACGGCCCTGGCCCAGAAGGAACAGGATTTCGCCTCGCGCTTCATGGCACTCCACTCGACGGAAACTTCGCTGGAATGTACCACGGTGAGCCCCGTGATGATGCAACGAATGCTCCAGCTCCCCGACGTGGAGGACGACGCTTCGCTCCGGGAAGTGCTCACCCAACTGAAAAGCATCCGCATGGTGACCTGCGACGACCCGGCGGTCTCGGAGAAGCTCTTTGAAGAGGCGCTGCAACTGGCCCGCCACAACCCGAAACGCTACAGGCTCCACGCAGAGGAGGAACACAAGAAACTCTACGTGCGGCGCCGAGGCAAACTCATCGTGGAAATGGTGCTCTTCATGGTCTTCGAGTCGCACTTCAGCCTCATCAACCTCACGGGCAACATGAACGAGCAGTTCCTCCAACAACTGATGCAACTCTGACTCCTATCCGAAAACAATCAAGCCTAAGATACCCCGCGCTGAACTGCAGCGCACCGCTGAATTTTTAAGTAAACAATCCTCTTTGAGTAAACGACCTTCTAAGTAACAACAATCAATCATCAAGAGCCGCCGTGCAGCCCCTTCCCTACCTTGGCACCGCCGAGAGCAAGGGTGAGCACAAGGTCTCAGTTTCCTCTCTCCTAAAGTCCAAGCCCAGCGGGGCAGGCGCACAAGATAACATGGGAAGCCATTCCACCCCGGAATCGCTTCCCTTTATCTTTTCTCCCCGCTGTCTTTCTACACAGCCTGAGAGCGGGGAGGGGGATTTATGCAAAGCTGCGCAACCTCGGGGAGAAGTTGCGCAGCTTTGCGTATGTCGTAGTGATAAGATTTATTCCAAGTAGGTGTAGCCGTAGAGGCCGGAGCGGTAGTTGGAGATGAACTCCTTGCCTTCTTCGATGGTGATGCGCTCTTCCTTCACCGCCTTGCTCACCCAAGTTTCCAAGCGGCGAACGAGGCGCTTCGGGTCGTACTGCACATATTCCAACACATCGGCTACAGTTTCACCGTCAATGGTCTTTTCGATGCTGTAGCCTTCGGCATCCACGCCGATGTGTACCGCATTGGTGTCGCCGAAGAGGTTGTGCATATTGCCCAAAATCTCCTGGTAGGCGCCCACGAGGAACACGCCGATGTAGTAGTGCTCACCCTCGCGGATGGGATGGAGCGGCAGGTAGGAGGTCTGCTGGTTGTAGTTGACATAGGCCGAGATCTTGCCGTCGCTGTCGCAGGTGATGTCCTGGATGGTGGCCGAGCGGGTGGGCTTCTCCGCCAGGCGCTCGATGGGCATGATGGGGAAGAGCTGGTCGATGCCCCAAGAGTCGGGAAGGGACTGGAAGAGGGAGAAGTTGCAGAAATACTTGTCGCTCATCGTTTTGTCCAACTTGCGGAGCTCATCGGGCACGTGCTTCTGGTGGTGAACGAGTTCGCTGATTTCGTGGGAAATGCTCCAATAGAGACTCTCAATCTGTGCACGCGTCTTCAGGTCAATGATGCCGTGGCGGAAGAGGTCGAGTGCCTCGTCGCGGATATCCTGCGCATCGTGCCAGTCCTCAAGCATGGAACGCGTGGAGAGTTTGTCCCAAATCTCCGTGAGGTCGTGCACGAGCTGGTGGTCCTGTTCGGTGGGCTGGAAATCTTCAGGCATGTGCGGCATGCTCACGCTTTCCATCACATCCACGATAAGCACCGAGTGGTGTGCGGTGAGGGAGCGGCCCCCTTCCGTGATAAGGTTCGGGTGCGGGATGTTGCTCTTGTTGGCCGCATCGACGAAGGTGTACACACAGTCGTTTACATACTCCTGGATGGAATAGTTTACGGAGCTCTCCGAGTTGCTCGAGCGGGTGCCGTCGTAGTCTACGCCGAGCCCGCCGCCGCAATCCACAAACTCTATGCCGAAGCCCATGGCGTGGAGCTGTACGTAGAACTGTGCGGCCTCGCGCAGGGCCGTGGAGATGCGGCGGATTTTCGTGATTTGAGAACCGATGTGGAAGTGTATGAGCTTCAGGCAGTCGTGAAGCCCCATTTCGTCGAGAAGGTGGAGCGCCTGGAGCAGTTCTGTAGAACTCAGACCGAATTTCGACGCATCGCCACCGCTTTCCTGCCATTTGCCCGTGCCCGAGGCCGCGAGCTTGATGCGGATGCCGAGGTTCGGCTTCACGCCGAGTTTCTCTGCGGTCTTGGCGATGGTGTAGAGTTCGGGGAGTTTTTCAATCACCAGGAACACCCTTTTTCCCATCTTCTGGGCGAGCAACGCCAGCTCGATGAAGTTCTGGTCTTTGTGGCCATTGCAGATAATCAGGCTATCGGAATCCATGTTGGTAGCCAGCACGGCGTGGAGTTCCGGCTTCGAGCCCGCTTCGAGGCCCAGGTTGTATTTCTTTCCGTGGCTGATGATTTCTTCCACCACGGGGCGCATCTGGTTTACCTTGATGGGGTAGATGATGAAATGTTCGCCTTTGTAATCGTACGACTCGGCAGCGCGGTCGAAACAGTCGGAAGTCTTTTCGATGCGGTTGTCGAGGATATCGGGAAAACGCAGAAGCACGGGAGCCGTGATGTCGCGCGAGTGGAGTTCGTCTACTACTTCCTTGAGGTCTACCTTCACCCCATCCTTGCGGGGCGACACATAGACGTGGCCTTTCTCATTGATGCCGAAATAGTTGACGCCCCATCCCTTGATGTTGTAGAGCTCCTCGGAAT
>CAMGGA010000053.1 GCA_946055515.1 uncultured Bacteroidales bacterium | reverse complement strand
CAAAGGTAGTAGTAATTTTTGTTTGCGCTCCCCTTTCGGCAAAATATTTTCATATCGCGAAAACATATCGTCGGATTTGGACGGGACAACCGAAGCTGATATTACTTTGGAATGACGGAATGGTTCTTAATTCTTACAATATCTTCTAAAGCTATGAATTGGTCACCAGAAAAAGAAGTAAGGTATCCGCGCAATGCCGTAAAGCAAAAATTCCGCATTACGGAAGGTTGCACGACGCAGGCGTGGAAAACAGGGCGAAAATTTATGGAAAAAAGTTTTGGCGTTGAAGTTGGGTTAAGGGAAGTGTACTACGTATTTTAAGGCATGAAAAATTGTTCAATCCTTCAGCCTGCTGTTTGTTTGCTTTGAGTATCAGCGCAAAAGGGGCTGAAGGATTTGATTTTGAAATCCTTCAGTAGGGGGCAGCTTCCGAAATAGTGGGACTCCAGGGATGGAGAAAAAAGTCCTGGATTATTTTAAATTTTTCCTGGACTATTTTGAAAAAGTCCTGGACTATTTTTTCCTGTCGGCAGAGTTGGAAAACCGAAGCCTGGGATTGGAGAACCGAAGCCTGGGATTGGCGAACCAAAGCCTGAGGCTGGCAAAACGGAGACTGGGCTGGCAAAACGGAGGCCGGGATGGACGGGGTTGAGGGTGGGGTGGGGGAGTGGAAAGAAATGTGGGGGACTTCAATGAAAGAAGGGGATTTTGGGGGCAGAAATGTTTGGCGGGACGGATGGATTTTCGTAATTTTGTAGCGGTACAACAGGCATGAAACATTTACCGTGTGCAGTGTCGGCAGGGCGCGTCGTGCAACGGCTCCGCATGTGCCTAACCATTCACTTCCTCAATCATTTCTCCAACATTTTCCAAATTCTTACTGCTATGAAAAAGAAGCTCGTCCAGTTGTGGCAGACCGTCGTGGGTCGCCTTTGGAGCCGCCTCAAGGCGCAAAACATCCTCCTCTCCCTCCAACAGTTTTTTGAAATGGCGCGGCAGATTTTCAGCAAGGCCGTCGCGCGCTTCATGGTTCGTACCCCGCAACGGAAGGCGGCGGGACAGAGCCTCCATTCGGTACGCCCCGAGGACATCCGCCAGGTGGTGGAGCAGCGCTGGGAACTGCGGTACAATGAACTCGACAACAATATCGAACTGCGCCGCAAGGACTGCCCCGCGCAGGACTTCGTGCCGCTCAACGAACGCCTCCACAACTCGCTCGTGATGGGGGTGCAGAACCAGTTGCCGCAGTGCTACCGCAGCTGGGTGGACTGCTACCTCTTCTCGGACGAGGTGCCCGCCTACCACCCGCTCCGACACTACCTCGAGCACCTTCCCGCCTGGGACGGCCGCGACTACGTGGGCGAAGTGGCCCGCCAGGTGAGCACGGATGCGCAGTGGCAGTGGGTGTTCCGCCGCTGGATGCGCGCCATGGTGAGCGGCTGGATGGGCGGCAGCGGGGAGAACTGCACCTTCCAGAACCAGATGGCGCCGCTGCTCGTGAGCGAACGGCAGGGCCTGGGCAAGAGCACCTTCTGCCGCTCCCTGCTCCCGCCCGCGCTGCGCCGCTTCTACATCGACAAGTTCGACATCAACGCCGAGAGCCACGCGGAGAAACGCCTGGGCACGATGGCGCTCATCAACATGGACGAGTTCGACCGCTACAGCGAACGCCAGATGGGCACGCTGAAGAACCTCATGCAGCTCTCCGAAGTGACGATGCGCCGCCCCCACGCACGCAGCTCGTTCATCCAGCCGCGCTCGGCCTCGTTCATCGGCACGAGCAACTTCTCCGAACTCCTCACCGACCCCTCGGGCTCGCGCCGCTTCTACTGCCTCTTGGTCACAAAATACATCGGGGCCGTACGGGTTCCGCACGACCAGCTCTACGCGCAGGTGATGGCCGAACTCGCCGCGGGGGAAACGGCGCTCTTCACCAAGGAGGAGGAAGCCGAAATCGAGCGCCACAACCGTTGTTTCTACCGCACGTCGCCGCTGCACGAGGCATTCGCGCGGCTCTTCGTGCCTGCGACGGACACGCAGGACGCGGCCACGGAATGGCTCACGACGACCGAAATCTTCGCGGCCATCAAGGCGCATTCGCCCAGCGCGGTGGTGGGCATGACGGTGAACCGCCTGGGCCGCCTGCTCCGCTTTCTCGGCATGCCGAAGCGCCACCGGGTGGACGGCAACCGCTACGCCGTGGTGCGGCTGGATGTTGCCAAGCGGGACGGCGCTGACGGATTGTAAAAACAAATCCTTCAGCCCCTTTTGCGCTGGTTTCCAGTGGATTTCGCGGCGAGGCTGAAGGATTGACAGATTTTCCTTCTCGAAAATTATGGTATAGATACCACTTCTTTACTTGAGTAAATCGGGGCGCAGACGCTTGGTGCGTTCGAGACTTTGCGCCAGTTCCCATTCCTTGATTTTGGCATCATGGCCCGAAAGCAAGATGTCGGGCACTTTCCAGCCCTTATAGTCCGCCGGTCGCGTGTAGACCGGTGCAGCCAGCAGATTGTCCTGAAACGAATCGCTCAGGGCACTCTGCTCGTCGCTCAGGACGCCGGGCACGAGGCGCACCAAGGCATCGCAGATTACGGCTGCGGGGAGTTCGCCACCCGTGAGCACATAGTCGCCCACGCTGATTTCCTTCGTGATCAAATGTTCGCGAATGCGGTAGTCGATGCCCTTGTAGTGACCGCAAAGGATGATGATATTCTTCTTCAGCGAGAGCTCATTGGCCATGGGTTGGTCGAGCTGTTCGCCGTCGGGCGAAGTGAAAATGATTTCGTCGTAGTCACGTTCTGCCTTCAGGGCGCTGATACACGCATCGATGGGCTGGCACTGCATCACCATTCCCGCAAAGCCGCCGAAGGGGTAGTCGTCCACACGGCGGTGCTTGTTGGTCGTATAGTCGCGAAGGTTGTGGAGGTGGATTTCCACCAGTCCTTTCTTTTGTGCCCGGGCCAGGATGGAGGTGTTCACGAAGCCGTCGAGCATTTCAGGCAGTACGGTGATGATGTCTATGCGCATGTCTTTGATGTGGGATTCTTGAAGTTTGCGTGCAAAAGTAGTGAAAATTCTTTTAGCGTGGTGCGCAGAGGGATAGAGAAAGAAGAAGAGCCGAAAAGTCTGTGGACACAAACTCTTCAGCTCTTCAGTGATTATGCCTGGCCCTGCGTAGGCTATGCTAAGGGGCCAGTGGCTGTATTACTTCACTACCACTTTCTTGCCGCCGACGATGTAAACACCCTTGGCGAGCTTGGCCTTTGCGGGAGCCATGCGGATGCCTTCGAGGCTGTAGACGGTGCTCGTAGCGGATACAGGAGCGGGGGTGGAAGTGATGGTCGTGGGCACGCCGTCGATAAACTCGAGCGATGCGCTGGCTGCAATTTCATAAGTAGCCACGTTGAAGCCTGTAGCGTCCTTCGTGCGCACACTTACCTGGCGGTCTACGTCGAGGCCGTTGGTAATGACGAAACGCTTGGCCTCGCCGTCGGTCCAGTCGATGTCCACGAGGAAGTTGCCTTCGGCCTTCAGACCCTTCACGCTACCTTCAGCCTTCCATGCGTCGGGCAGGGCGGGGAGGATGGTCACAATGCCGTCGTAGCTCTGGAGGAGCATTTCAGCTACACCGCTGGTGCAACCGTAGTTACCGTCGATCTGGAAGGGAGAGTGGGCGTCGAAGAGGTTGTAGTAGCAACCGCCGTAGTTGCTCATCTGGATGACGTACGAACCCGAGTGCTTCAGTGCGAGGCTGAGGTTGCGGCGGGCGTTGTTGCCGTCGAGGCAGCGGGCGTAGGTGTTGGTCTGCCAACCCATGGACCAACCCGTCACGTCGCCGTTGCGGGCAATCTGGCCGTTGTAGGCAGCCTGGAAGAGCTTCTGGCCGTCGGCCGTTTCGTCGAATGCGCTTACCTGAGAGTAGGGATAGAGGCACATGAGGTGAGAGAGGTGGCGGTGGCCCTGGTCTTCGAGCGGGTTGTTCTTCCACTCGGAGATGTTGTCCTTGCCGTTGTAGGTCTCCACCCAGAGGCCCTTGTCGAACTTCTCGTAGAGGTCGCTGATGGCATCCATCTGCGCTTCGGTGAGGGGCGACTCGGCGCCGAGTTCGGCGTGTGCCTTGAAGGTCTCGTCGAGGAGTTCGTAGCTGGTCTGCTGTGCGAAGGCGGTGACATCGCCGGGTCCGTGTTCGGGGCTCCATTCGCCCGTGATTTCATACAGGCCCTTGCTGTCCTTGGTGGCGAGGGACTTGGTGTAGAGGCAGGCATCGTACATGACGGGGAGTGCCTTCTTGAGGAACTCGCGGTCGAGGGTGTAGCGATAGTAGCGCCAGAGGTGGGAGCAATACCAGGCGCCGAGCGTCTTGATGCTGTTGTTGCACCAGGTGGAGGTGCCGCCGAAGATGTTGTTCTCGACAGCTACGGCCCAACCCTTGGCACCCGACTTGATCTTCTGGGCCAATGCTACCCAAGGAGAGTTGGGTGCAGAAGCGAGGTCGATGATGTGGTCGAGGAAGGGACGGTGCATTTCGCTGAGGTTCGTGGGGTCAGCGGGCCAGTAGTTCATTTCCACGTTGATGTCGGCATGGATGTCGCAGTGCCAGAAGGGCGTGTTGGAACGGTCGTTCCAGATACCCTGGAGGTTGCTGGGGGCGTGGATGGAGGTGTCGAGGTTGGCACCGATGGTCATGTAGCGGCCATACTGGAAGTAGAGGCTTTCGAGGAAGAGACCGGCGGGAGTCGTCTTGTTGGCATCGGTTGCGTAGTACTCGATGAGCTGCTGCGTCGTCATGTCGGTCGGAGCCTGTCCGATCTGGAAGTCCACGCGGTTCATGAGTGCGGCGTGGCAGGCCGTGTGGTTGGCGAGGAGCGTTTCGTAGCCCTGAGCGGCAGCAGCATCGATGCGGGCGAGGCTCGTGGCGGCGAGGTCAGCGGCAGTGGCACCGCTCACGCAACCCGCCTTCGTGGCGTCGTAGTCGGTATTGGTAGCCATGATGAGGTCTACCCATTCGGCGTTCTCCACCCAGATACCGTCGGCGTTGGTCGTGACAACAGCACTTTCGTTGGCCTGCACCTTGAAGGCCGTGTGGTAGGAAACTACCTCCATCTTGCCGCTGAAGCTGGCAGTGCCGTCGGCGTAGGTGACGTCTGATGCGTTGATCTGGTTGTCAGGCTTGTAGACAAACTGCAGCTTGAGCTTGTCGTTGCCCTTGGCCTCGTAGTGGGCCACGAGGGCCTTGTCGGTTGAGGAAACGAAGTAGCGGCGCGTGTAGGTAGTGGCCTCGTCGGCGCTCTTGTAGTTCACGCCGGCTACACCGTCGATGATGTCGAGGTAGCGGTTGTAGCCCTTGACGGGTTTGCTTTCGTCCGTGAGGCCGAAGCTTTCGCTGCGGTCGATGGCAATGATAGAACCGAAGTTCTGGAAGTAACCCTGGTTGCTGTTGGTCGTGTTGCCAGCCCAGAGCGTCTTTTCGTTGAACTGGATTTCGTCCTTGAAGAGGCCGCCGCGGATGGTGGCACCAATCTGTCCGTTACCCAAGGGGAGGGCATATTCCATCCAGGTGTCGCTCACGCCCGTGTAGGCTACGGGAACGTTGTACCAGAGCGTGTAGTCGCTGACGTTTTCGGGGCGCACACCGCTTTCGATGCCCTTGAACTCGCTGTAGAGCCAAGTGTCGTCGATGGTCACTTCGTTGAAGTAGAAGGTGGATCCGTTGTCGCCCGTCACAGAGCCTGTAGACCAGAGGGCGAGGAAGTCGCCGCGCTTGTTGAGCCAGTTGTTGGGCGACTGGCCGGCAATCTTGATGTAGTTCTTGTTGCTGGCACTGGAGGGGTCGAGTGTACCTTCGAAGTAGCTCCAGGAAGCATTCGTATAGTAGTTGTGGATGGACGAGGTGAGGTAGGAGCGGGCATTTGCTTCGCTGCCTTCGATGCAGAGCACTTCACCCGTGGCGGCATTGGCAAAGCGGAAGCTGCCGTCGGAGAAGTTCACCACGTGCCAGAGACCTTCGAGCGTAGAGGGCTCGGTGGTGTTAGTGAGGGTGAAGTAACCACCGTTCATGTAGTCGGATGCGGCACTCACGTAGCCGTTGGAAGCGCCGTTGCGGATGGTGTAGACCTTGTCCATGGCTGCGAGAATGGGGGCACCGTCTTCGAGGCGGAACAGGGTGTGGCCGACAGCACATCCAGCTGAGCTGGCACCGACTTTGCCGATTTCGGCACAGATAGCATTGCTACCGACTTCGGCATCCTTCATCGTAATGGTGCAGTAACCGTTCACGCCACCGTAGTTCACGCTGTAGACGGCAGCTTCTTCTTTTGAGGCTACCAAGGCAATCGAGGCATCGGCTGTGGCGGGAAGCGCACCTGCGTATTGTTCTGTAGCCAGGTTCTTCAGGTAGTATTCGCCGGCTACGTCGGTGGATTCAAAGGTCCAGATGTTGGCCTTCTGATAACCGCTGTAGGTGAGGGCGAGACTGCCTTCGGATGCGGCCAGGTAGTAGCCGAAGTTGTCGTAGTTGGACATGATTACCGTCTGGCCAGCCACGTCCGTGCCAAGCACACCTTCGGCACTGTTCAAAGCTTCGATGGCAGCCTTCAGCGTTTCGTTGGCAGCCTTTAAGCCTTCTGCCGTGGTAGGCTTCTGGGCGGGGATAGCTGCGACGGCGCCGGAGGGGTCGTGGAAGAAGTAGGCGTAGGTGGTCGCTTCCTTGATGGCAGCTACGTAGCTGTCGTAGAGGGCGGAGGCAAGCATGTCCTCGGCCGAAACAAATTCATCGGGAGTGACGGCTTCGATAATCTTGAATTGGTTGCCGTCGTCGAGGGTGCTCCAGCTGTTGATGACCAGGCCGGGGTCTACACCTGCAGGGCCCTGCATGTTGAAGACGTTGTTGCCGTATTTCAGCATCCAGGGGTAGTTGGCGTTGCCCGTCTCTTTGATGGTAAGGGCGATGGTGGGGCTCTCGCTGTAGGTGCCGTCGGCGGCGACAAACTTGCCTGCTCCTACGCTGAAAAGGTAGAGGTTGCGGTTCCAGGTGTAGAGCATGAAGAGCTGGTCCTGGCTCTCGAGGCTGGCTGCGGGGGCATCGTTGAACTTGCTGCTTCCCGAGAGTTTTTGTTTGTCGGAACGATAGTAGAGGTAGCCTCGCGGACTGCGGAGGACGTACACCTTGTCGTTGCTGAGTTCGGCCAGGTTGTTCACCTCGTCGCCCTGTGCCAGAAGGCTCTGTACGCCCTGAACGCCAGCCACGTGGGTGACACCCGGGGATGCGCTCCAAGCTGTGCCTCCAGCCCATGCGCCCGTGAAGAGGCAGAACATCAGACTGAGAAGTAAGGTTAATTTTTTCATGTTGATTAAATTGATGAATAGATTAAGTGATGGATAGGTTCTTCAGTGAATTGCATACGCATTTGGGGACGAATGTACAAAGTTTTGGGAAAACGGCTCGCTCGCGAAGGGTGTTTTCTTGCGACGGGCTACCCGTTGCCCAACTTATTGAGAAATTCTTCTTCGCTCACGAGGGGAATGCCGAGTTTGGCAGCCTTTTCGCGCTTCGAGGGCCCCATGTCCTGCCCCATGAGAATAAAGGCCGTTTTCTTGGAAATGCTACCTACGTTCTTGCCGCCGTGCGACTCAATAAGCTGCTTGTACTCGTCGCGGGAATGGAAGAGGAAGGTGCCGCTCACTACGATGGACTGGCCTTCCAGCTTGCGGGAAACAAGTTCCTTCTGCTGTACTTCCATCTGCAGTCCGGCTTCCGCCAAGCGCTCGATGAGCAGGATGTTCGCAGGGTCACGAAGGAAACCGTAGACGCTGGTGGCGATGGCCTCGCCTACGCCCTCGACTTCAAGCAGGGCTTCGGGGGTGGCACTCCGCAGGCCTTCCATTGAGCGGAAATGGCGGGCGAGGGTCTTGGCAACGACTTTGCCCACGAAACGGATGCCCAAGGCGTAGAGGACGCGCTCGAAGGGCACGCTCTTGCTGTCCTCGAGACCATCCAGTACGCGCTGTGCACTGCGCAGGCGAGACCGGTCGGGGCCGCAAAGGTCTTCTACCCGAAGCTGGTAGAGGTCGGCGGCATCGTGGATGAGTCCGCGCTCGAAGTATTCGTCGACGGTTTCGGGGCCGAGGGAGTCAATGTTCATCGCATCGCGGCTAATAAAGTGCTCGATGCGACCTTTGAGCTGAGGCGGACAGGTGGACGAGGCGGGACAATAGTGGGCGGCTTCGCCGGGGTAGCGAACGAGGGCAGCGCCGCATTCGGGACAGTGGGTGGCGAAGGCTACGGGCGCTCCAAGGGCGGGATTGGTGCTGCGGGCCTCGGTATCGACGCCGACTATCTGGGGGATGATTTCCCCTGCCTTTTCCACGTAGACGTAGTCGCCGAGGTGGAGGTCGAGACTGCGGATGATGTCGGCATTGTGGAGCGAAGCGCGGCGCACGACGGTGCCTGCAAGGAGCACGGGGTCCATGTTGGCTACGGGGGTGACGGCTCCTGTGCGGCCGACCTGGAAGGTGACTTCGCGAAGAAGCGTGCGCTCTCGTTCGGCCTTGAACTTGTAGGCGATGGCCCAACGCGGACTCTTGGCCGTGAAACCGAGCTGCTGTTGTTGCGCGGGGTCGTTCACCTTGAGCACGATGCCGTCGGTGGCCACGGGAAGTTCGCGGCGGTGTTGGTCCCAATAGTCGATATACTCGAAGATTTCGTCCACGCTGCGGGCGAGGCGTATGTGCTCCGATGTCTGGAACCCCCACTGGCGGGCAGCGTGGAGGCGGTCGAAGTGGGGCATGTGGGCCAGTTCGTCGGCATAGACATAGTAGAGGTATGCGTCGAGGCGGCGCTGGGCCACCACGGCCGAAGTCTTGCTCTTCAGCGTGCCCGAGGCGGCATTGCGCGGATTAGCAAAAAGCTGTTCCTCGCGGGCTTCGCGTTCGGCATTGAGCCGCTCGAACGAAGCCCAGGGCATGAGCACTTCTCCGCGTATCTCGAAATCGTCGGGACACCCGCAATCGGCGGGGAGCTCGAGCGGAATGGTGCGGATGGTTTTCACGTTCTCCGTCACGTCATCGCCGATGGCGCCATCGCCGCGGGTGACTGCGAGCGAGAGGCGGCGGTGCTCGTAGCGCAGGGATATGCTGAGCCCGTCGTATTTCAGTTCGCAGCAGATTTCGAAAGGTGCGCCTCCAAGACCTTCGGCCACCCGCTGGTAGAATGCTTCCACATCGGCACGCGAGTAGGTGTTGCCGAGGGAAAGCATGGGGCGGGCGTGGACTACCTGGTTGAACTCGTGGCTGAGGTCGCTGCCCACGCGTACGCTGGGCGAGTTGGGGTCGGCCAGTTCGGGGTGACGCGCCTCGAGTTTCATCAGTTCGTCCATGAGTGCATCAAACGCCTGGTCTGAAATCGTGGGAGCGTTGTCTATGTAGTAGCGGTGGTTGTGTTCGTGCAGCTCTTTGCGGAGCTGGAGAATGCGCTGGGTTTCGTTCATGAGCAGATTGTGAGATTGTTCTCTGCGCACACTATGGCGCAGCACGGGGAGGAGTTATTCTCCCAGTTGTAACAGGATTTCCGAAAGTGAGGGGTGGGCGTGGACTGTGTGGAGCAGGGTAGAGAGGGGTTCGCCCGTGCTCATCAGCAGCGTCACTTCATGGATGAGTTCCGAAGCGTGGGCTCCGAGGATGTGGGCTCCGACTACCTTGCCTTCGGGCGTGAGAAGCACCTTGAGGTAACCGTCTGCTCCTGCATCCATCGAGAGGGCACGGCCATTGGCACGGTAGAAGCCTTTGCGCACACTGATGTTCTCGAATTGCTCCTTGGCCTGCGATTCGGTGAGCCCGACCATGGCCACTTCGGGGTGGGTGAAGACGGCTGCGGGTACGAGGTTGAGGTCCGTTTCCGCGGGAAGACCCAGGATGTGGTTGAGGGCATGGTAGCTCTGGAAGGTAGCGGCATGGGCCAACTGGAGGCGGCCGTTGATGTCGCCCACAGCATAGACGCCGCTCACGTTGGTCTGGAAGTTCTCGTCCACGGTGATGCCGCGCGGCGTGAACTCGATGCCTGCTTCGGCCAAGTTCAAACTGTTCACGTTGGCTGCGCGGCCTACGGCCATGAGGACCACATCAGCCACGGCTTCATGGACAGCTCCGCGGTGCTCGTAGCTCACATGGAGTTCGCCGCCTTGGGTTTCGTCGGCATGGATGGCGGTGACAGGAGCTCCCGTGACGAACTCGATGCCTTGCTTCTTGAGCGAGGTACGCAGGCGCTTGGCCACGTCGCTGTCGAACGGAGGCAGGATTTCCTTACAGTATTCGATCACGGTGACTTTCGAGCCGAAGGTGTTGAAGATGGCTGCAAACTCCAGGCCGATGACGCCGCCGCCAATCACGCAAAGGCGTGCGGGGACTTCGCGGAGCTGGAGCATTTCGGTGGAGGTGAGGACGCCGGGCGTGTCGTTGCCCGGGATGGGGAGACTGCGGGGCACGGAACCTGTGGCAATGATTACATGGTCGGCCGTGATTTTTTCGTCACCGACGACTACGGTGTGGGCATCGCCGGGAACAAAGCGGGCATGGCCGTCGTGGAAGGTGATGCCAGGTGTCTTGAGGAGGGCTTCGATGCCGCTGCGCAGCGTGCCCACAATCTGGTCTTTGCGGTCGATGGCGGCGCCGAGGTCGAAGCGGTCGAGGTGGGCGCTGATGCCGTTGGTGGCTGCGGAATGGAGAGACGTGAGGAGTTCGGCGGTGTGGCAGAGGCACTTGGTAGGGATGCAGCCTTCGGAGAGGCAGGTGCCGCCGAGGTGGTCGGCGCTATCGACCACGTGGACTTCGAGTCCGGACTTGGCCGCCTTGACGGCGCATTCGTAGCCGCCGGGGCCTGCGCCTATGATGAGAAGGGAGGACATGGGGATGGGGAGTGTTTGAAGTGAAAGAAATGCAAGGCGGGGCAAACCAAAAGCAGGCTTTTGTTTGCGCTCGCCTTGCACAGTCTGACGTTGCGCGATGGAAGGTCAGAACGAGAACTTGGCATCCTTCACGGCCTTGACGTCATCGAGACGGCGCACGGGCGTGTGGTGGGGTGCGTTTTTGAGAAGTTCGGGCTGCTCCAGGGCTTCTTGGGCAATCTTCTTCATCACTTCGATGAAGGCGTCGAGCGTTTCCTTGCTTTCCGTTTCGGTCGGCTCAATCATCATGCTCTCGTGGAAAAGGAGCGGGAAGTAGATGGTGGGCGCATGGAAGCCGTAGTCGAGGAGGCGCTTGGCCACCTGCAGCGTGGTGATGTGCGAAGCATCGGAATGCGCACCGCCGTACTTTGCCTTCAGGCCGTCGAAGACGAACTCGTGTTTGCAGAGGCCATCGATGGGGAGCTCGTAGTAGTCCTTCAAGCACTCCTTTATATAGTTCGCGTTGAGCACACTGAGTTTGCCTGCCATGGGAATGCCCTCTTTGCCGAGGGTGAGCAGATAGGCATAGGCGCGAACGATGATGCCGTAGTTGCCGAGGTGGGGCGAAACCGAGCCGAGTGCCTTCGGGTTGTCGAAGAGCTCGTAGTGCTGCTTCTCTTCGTTGAAGCGCACCTGCGGGTTGGGCAGATAGTCTTCCAAACCTTCGCGAACACCTACGGGACCGCTGCCCGGACCTCCACCGCCGTGGGGCGTGGAGAAGGTCTTGTGGAGGTTGATGTGCATCACGTCGAAGCCCATGTCGCC
>CAMGGA010000052.1 GCA_946055515.1 uncultured Bacteroidales bacterium | reverse complement strand
CGAGAGCGGAGGGAAAACTTGTTTTCGCTCAGCCGAGCGCAGCCGAAAGTGTCTGAAGAAAAACGTCTGTTGAAAACGAACCTACATTAGTGCTTTTCAAACCATGCGTGGATAGCCGTGTCGTAGTGGCTGCTCACGCCGAAAGCGCGTGTGGC
Organism: uncultured Bacteroidales bacterium; assembly: GCA_946055515.1. Taxonomy (GTDB): domain Bacteria; phylum Bacteroidota; class Bacteroidia; order Bacteroidales; family Bacteroidaceae; genus Alloprevotella. The sequence goes on along the minus strand of CAMGGA010000052.1, from coordinate 12,148 downwards.
GAACCAGCGTCGCTCCTCGAGTTCCGTCTGCGCCCCGTTCTTCTCCACGATTCGGAGGAGCGGTTCGTATTCAGCCTTGGAGGGTACAATCACCACATCGTTGAAGTTCTTCGCGCCAGCCCGGATCAGCGAGATGCCGCCGATGTCGATTTTCTCGATGATGTCCGCTTCGTCCGCCCCGCTGGCCACGGTCTGCTCGAAGGGATAGAGGTCCACGATGACCAGGTCGATTTCCGGGATGTCATACTGCGTCATCTGTGCGCGGTCTGATTCCAGCTCGCGTCGTCCCAGAATGCCGCCGAACACCTTCGGGTGGAGTGTCTTCACACGGCCGCCGAGGATAGAAGGATAAGTCGTCACGTCCTCCACCTTACGGCAGGGATAGCCGAGCGACTCGATGAACTGTTGCGTGCCACCCGTAGAGAGGAACTGGACACCATTTTCGTGCAATTTTGCCAGGAGCGCTTCGAGGCCATCCTTGTGGAAAACCGATACGAGCGCCGTTTTGATAGTTTTGGTTGCGGACATATAAATAGATGAGTTTGTAATGCTTGGAAATGCGTTATTCCCGCCCAGGCCCAGCCTCGGTCTTGTGCGGCTCAGGCCGGTGTTTGTCACTTGTCGGGCATCGTCTTATAGAAAGAGGGGATAACCAGCTGCAAAATTACACCTTATTTTATATGCCTTTTATTTTTTGTGGAATATTTTTTCTTTGATTACGCTCAAATTCCAGCCGAAAGCATGGCTTTGCAAAGCAGGGTTGCCGAATAAGGGGTGAAGGGAGAGAAGCCCTTATCGATTCGGAAAATGCACCACGAGTTCGACAACGAATTTGTCACGTTCCGAAGGCTTGGCGAGGGAAGCATCTTCGTAGAAATACTTTTCAAAATTCATGCGGATGTCAGCGTTCATCTGCTTGGCCAAGCTCCACGTCAGTCCCCCCGTGAGACGCTGCCGTGCGGCGTCCGTCAGCTTCAGTCGTCCCGCCTCGTCCACACTGCCGTTCGAGTGGTCGCCCATGCAGTCGTAGCGGCAGAGCAGCGAGACTTTGCGGAAGGCACCCCGCAGCGGCACATCGTAACAGACAAAGGCGTCCAGCGCGTTCACGTCCTGGAAAGTCGCGGAGGTATAGTGCTTGCGCAGATACTCCGCTTCAATGCTCCAGCGCCCCCACTGCCACGTCAAACCGCCATCGTAGAGATACGTGGCGCCGCCTTCGGGCGAAATCTTCTGGACCGAAGCCTGCGCAGTCAGTCCGAGCGGGAGCGACAGCGTGGCTTTGGCCGAAAAGTTGAGGCTCTTGGTCCAATAGTCCTTCTGGTTCGTCAGTCCCGAACCGTTGAAGAGGCCCGCCTGAAGGACCAGGGGAGAGGCCGGGAAAGGCTTATAGGCCGCGTAGAAGCCCACGTCGCGCACGTTGCCCACCTGTTTCGCGATAAAAGAACGGTTTGCGAAATATTGCTTGTGGGGCGAACGGTGTGCATCAATGCTGAAGGGCACGCGCATCTGCCCGATGCGGAGGTTGAGGGCACTCAGAGGCTCGAGGGCGGCGTAGGCGTCGAGCATCTTGATTTGTCCTTCGTCCGAAAGGTCGATTTCGGCCCTGTACAGGATATCAGGAGTCACGTTGCCGTCGAGGGCCACGCGAGCGGTGCGCACTTCGAAGCGGTTCGTCCCTTCGCCCGTCTGCCATTCCCATTTGCCGCGGATGGTGCCGCTCAGTGAGGGCAGCCCGGTTGGTTGGTCCTGGACGGGTTGGCTCTGGGCGTGCAGGGACGGCGTGGGGAGGAGCAGGAGGAGCAGGAGGAGGGGGAGCTGGTGGTGTCTGGAAAGGTCCATGGGGTAGGGGTTGCAAAAGTCTTTTGGGGGACAATGAGTGGGAATGCTTCGGGGGGGGCTAAGCAGATACTGTGGCTGTGTCGGCTTGGAGCGTGAAGGCGCGGCAGGCCCGGAGGAGTTCGCGGAGCTCGGCGGCCAGCTGTTCGGTTTCCTGCGCAAGGTGGAGCATCAGCGTAGTGGTGTTCAGGTTTGCGTCGGTTGCCTGCATATCGAGGGCTACCTCTTCAGCGAGCGTCATACTGTCGCGCTGGAGCGACTTGGACTTCTTGGCGAGCGTTTCGAAAGAATCGTTGCGGTCGTTGCGGAGGTTGTCGGCCGTTTCGTGGTAGAGGTCAGCGAGGGCTTGGCGGAGTTGCGTGTACTTTGCGGCGTAGTGAGGAGCGATGGGCGAGAAATTGTTGTCAACGTGTTCGCGTGCAGGTTCGGCGATGCGCATGAGTCCGTAGAGCATCTGGCGGAGCGCATTGTGGTTTCTGTGGAAACTCGTGCTGAGACGGATGCCCAAGAGAGTCGGCTGTGCGCGGCGCAGGCAGATCGTTTCTCGGCGGCGGAGGTTCTTCAGTTCGCGACGGCTTCCCTCGAGGGTGCGGAGGGTACGGCGCAAGGGGCGGAGCTGTTCGGCAAACAGCGCCTCCGCGGACTGTGTGAGCAGGTCGGCAAAGGAATCGAGGAATTCAGCACTGTTGCGGCGCAGGTGGCGCGAGAGCATGGGCACGATGGCACTGCGGTCGGTCGTTTCGATCATTTGGCGAAACAGGATGTCTCCCTCCTGTACCATTTCGCGTTGGCGGCGGGTGAAGCGGCGCTGGCTATGGACAATGCTGTAGATGGCGGCTGCTACAATCACGACAATGACCACCGTGCCGCCCCAGTTCATGGCGCTGGCCACGAAGAAGCAGGCCGTGAAGGCTACGCCCGCAGTGATGAACCAGCCGCCGATAACGGTCAGTACGCCCGTGATGCGGAACACGGCGCTCTCACGGCTCCAGGCGCGGTCGGCCAGTGAGGAGCCCATGGCCACCATGAAGGTGACGAAAGTGGTGGAGAGCGGGAGCTTCAGGCTGGTGCCGAGGGCAATGAGCAGGGAAGCCATCACGAGATTGACACAGGCGCGGAGCATATCGTAGGCGGCAGGGTCGGCCTGCGCTTCGAGGGGTTGCTGGAAACGCTTGTCGATGAAGCGGGTGATACGTTCGGGGACAATGCGTCCGAGCGTAGCGCTGATGTTGTAAGCCCAGCGCACCAGGCTGCGGGCAACCTTCGACGAACCGAACATTTCCTCGCCTTCTCCCTTGCGGGAAAGTCCCACTTCCGTCTCTACGACCTTGTGGGCCTTCTTGGAAGTAGCGAGGGAGAGCACCATGATGCCGCCTGCGGCGATGAGGAATACGAGGGGAGTGCGCGCTGAGGATAGGAGGGAAGTCATCGGGTAGGTGAGCGCACTGGCGGCAGGGCCTTGGCTGCTGAAGTCATTCCAGGCCGAATAGCCTGCGAGGGGTACGCCGATGAAGTTCACGAGGTCGTTGCCGGCAAAGGCGGTGGCGAGGGCAAAGGTGCCACAGAGAACCACCACGCGGAACACATTGACGCGTAGCCAGTGGAGCACCTGCATGAGCAGGGTGGCACCGGCAAAGACCATGAGCAGGAGCTGGCCGATGTGTGCATCGATATACTGCTTGAGTGTGGCATCCATGAAGCTGAGGTTCTTCAGTCCCTTGAAGAGCATGAAGTAGATGATGGCCGTGAGGGCCGCTCCGCCGAAGATGCCCGCCTTCCAGCGGAGTCCCTGGGTGATGCGGAAACTGAAGAGGATGCGCGCAAGGTACTGCACCAGGGCGCCGAAGAAGAAGGCGATGGGGACACTGAGGAAAATGCCGAGGATGACTTCGAGGGCTTTCGACGTGTTCATGTAGTCGCCCAGCCCGAGGGGGAGTCCGTCGGTGGCCATCTTGATGGTGACGAAGGCGAAGGAAGCGCCGAGGAGTTCGAACACCATGGAGACAGTCGTGGAAGTGGGCATGCCGAACGAGTTGAAGGCATCGAGCAGTACGATGTCGGTGACCATTACGGCCAGATAGATGAGCATGACTTCACGAAAACTGAAGTACTGCGGACTGAAAATGCCGTGGCGTGCAATGTCCATCATGCCGTTGCTCAGTACGCAACCGAGAAATACGCCCACGGCCGCAATGGTCACGAGCGTCTTGAACCGCGCGGCGCGGGAGCCGATGGCTGAGTTGAGAAAATTGACAGCGTCATTGCTCACGCCGACCCAAAGGTCAAAGCTGGCGAGCAGGAAAAGGAATACGACCATTCCTATGTACATCCATTCCATGTTGTGTGGGTATTGTGGGTGAATATTTAGAGTAGCGCATGATGGGATGAAGCGGAGCGGTCAAAGGCAGACTCGTTCATTCCGGCGTTTCAGGGCAACCGCCGAAGGGGTAAACTCCTTGGGGAACAGCGCAAAAACGTTTTGCAGCGAAAATCCCGGCTTCCTCGCGGTGGCGAGTAGGCAGGCGGGTTTTCGCTGCAAAAGTAGAGGGCGCTTGTTGTGGCCCTGTTACAGGAATGTTAAGTTTGTGTTACGGTCTTGCGGGGCTTGTGATAAAAGCACTTTGTCTCCCCTAAATCTATTAGGAGCAGTTTTCACGAAATCTAATAGGAGCAGTTTACACAAACGGCAGTCCCACGCGCTGTCCGTCGTGGCCGACTTGGCGGAGCGTGCCGTTTTCGATGAGGTAGAAAGCACCGTGGATGGTTTCATTGCCATTGTTGCCGTAGAGGTAGGTGCCGTCGGGGAAAACGTAGAAGCGGCTGCCCGTGCGCAGGCTGTCGGGCTGGGCGATGTCGGCGTAGACCTTCAGGCCGTCCACCTTCATGTCGCGGCAGAGGTGGTAGTGGGGCAGGATCTGCACCTCCGTCAGTCCGAGTCCTGGAAGGAAGCGTCGGTATTCCGGGTCGCGGGCTTCGCCGGGTTCTTCGGGCTGGGCATAGACGATGCGCGCACAGTTCATGCTCCCCGCAGAGATGCCGAGGACGATGCCGCCGAAGTACTTGATGAGCTGGGGAAGGTGAATGTCGTGGAGAAAGGCGTTTTGCGTGGGTACGTGCCCGCCGCCCAGTATCACGAAGTTGCTGCCGCCCACAATGCTCTCGGCAAAGGGTGCGCGGCGTCGGTCGAGCAGGGTGTAGGTAGAGAAATGGATCCCCGCGTGCTCGAAGGCGATGCGCATGCAGTCAGAGCAGTGTTCGCTGAATTGCACATCATCGGGATGTGTGGGAATGAAGACGCCGTGGATACGTTCGGGCAGGGAACGGCGGAGGTTGTCGATGAAGTCGTTGGCAGGGTTGAGGTCTCCGTCCATGTAGAGGCTCGGACTGCTGGTGAGGAAGTATTTCATGTCAAGAAAAGGAGGGAAAAAGGTCCTCTATGGTAAAAAGTAGTTGCGAAATGTTGGCAAAGTTATACTTCTTTGTTAGTTTTGCAAACAATCCGTAGTTGTTTTTGAATTTAAGTCGCATGCAAGTTAGTGCTTGGCGGCCGCGTGGCCAAGGTTTTTTTCGAAAATCTGCGCGTGGGGCCGGGTTGCTGCTTGAGTAAAAAGGATGACGTTATGAAGAATTTTGTGTTTATCTCGCCCAATTTCCCTGAGAAGTACTGGCAGTTCTGCGATGAGCTGCAGAAGAACGGTGTGCGCGTGCTGGGCATCGGTGACGCGCCGAAGCAGGCGCTTACGAAGGAGCTGAAGAGCTCGCTCACGGAGTATTACCAGGTTGGCAACATAGGGGACTATGACCAGATGTACCGCGCTGTGGGCTACTATGCCTGGAAGTATGGTCACATCGACTGGATTGAGTCCAACAATGAGTTCTGGCTTGAGGTGGACGCGCGTCTGCGCACCGACTTCAACGTGACCACGGGCGTCAAGCTCGATGGCATCGAGGCTTTCAAGGAAAAGTCGGAAATGAAGAAGCTCTATGCGAAGGGAGGCATCCGCACGGCGCGCCAGGTGAAGGCGGCAGATGGGCTCGTGGCGGCGAAGGACTTTTCGCGCGATGCAGGTTTTCCGCTTTTTGCCAAGCCCGATGTGGGTGTAGGCGCGGGCGGTGCGCACAAAATCGAGAACTTAGAGGCATTGGAGGCATTCTTCGCCTCGACGCCCGGGGTGGACCAGTATGTGATTGAAGAGTTCGTCACAGGCGACATCTGCACCTACGACGCGGTCATCAATTCCAAGGGACAACCGCTGGTGGAGTCGATGTGTGTGTGCCCGCCGAGCATTGCCGACATCGTGAACCATCGGTTGGACTCCACCTACTTCGTGGAGCAGCACATGAGCGAAAACCTCCGCTTCTGGGGGCGTCGCACGGTCGAGGCGTTCGGCGTCAAGTCTCGTTTCGTTCACCTCGAGTTCTTCCGGTTGAACAAGGCACACCGCGGCCTCGGCGAGCCGGGCGACTTCGTGGCCCTGGAGGTGAACATGCGTCCCGGTGGAGGCTTCACGCCCGACATGATCAACTTTGCCCACAATATCTCGGTCTACAAAATCTGGGCGGACATGGTGGCCTTTGACTACCGCACTACGCCCGACCCGCACGATGATTTCTTCTGCGTCTTTGCCGGGCGTCGCGACGGGGTGGACTACGTGATGGACGACGGGGCCATGCGCACGAAGTATGGCTACGCCATGGTGATGACGCCGCATATCGACAAGGCGCTTGCACCGGCCATGGGTGAATATGCCTATATCGCCCGCTTCCGCACACCTGAGGAGCGCGATGCTTTCCTCTACGACGCCACGCTGCGGCGATGAGCGTTTTCCCGCATACTCATTCATTTAAAAAAGTAAGAAAGTAAGGCACAAATGAAAGTTGAATACAGAAAGTGGTGGAGCCGGTATCTCGGCCGCGACATGGAGTATAAGGTTTTTGGCCACGACGGGCAGGCGCTGCTGGCGTTCCCCTGTCAGGATGGCCGCTTCTTCGATTGGGAGAACTACGGGATGATAGCGTCTGTTGCGCACTTGATTGAGGCAGGACGGCTGCGCATCATTTGCGTGGACGGTATTGACTGGGAAACGTGGTCAAACAAGTGGGGCGACAAGCGCTGGCGCATCGAACAGCAAGAACGTTGGTTCGGCTACGTGACGGACGAACTGCTCCCGAACATCAAGCACAACGACCAACAGATGTTCATCACCGCGGGCTGCTCGATGGGCGGCTTCCATGCGGCGAACTTTTTCTTCCGCCGCCCCGACCTTTTCAACGGGATGCTCGCCATGAGCGGACTGTACCATGCTTCGTATGGCTTCGACGGCTGGATGGACGACCTCGTCTATGCCAACTCTCCGCAGGATTTCTTGCAGCAAATGCCTTCCGACCACCCGTGGATGGAGGCTTACCGAAGGAGCAAAATCGTTTTCTGCGTAGGCCAGGGCCGTTGGGAAGAAGAACTGTTGTGGAGCACACGCGAAATGGACCGCATCCTGAAGGAAAAGGGCGTGAACAATGCCTGGTTCGACTACTGGGGCTTCGACGTGGACCACGATTGGCCTTTCTGGCGCCGCCAGCTGCCGTATTTCCTCGACAAGATGCTGGGATAGTTGCTCGGGAGCTGAACTCCTGGGTCAGAAGTTATAAGGTTACGAGGTTACAAAGTTCCGCCTGCAGGGAGACTTTGTAACCTCGTAACCTTATCCATTCATCAGCCGCGCGAAGCGTCTTTCCATTCAAATCCCAGCGCCTCCACCGCGGCGTGCAGGGCTTCGGCGGGTGCGTCCCCTTCGACCGTGGCGCGTCCAGAGGCGAGGTCCACATGGGCGGCGGTTACGCCCGGGACATTGCGGAGCGCCTGTTCGGCCGAGGTACGGCAGTGGTTGCAATGGAGTCCTCCGATGTAGAAGATGCGGGGAGCAGCGGGAACTGTCGTTTCTTCTTTCATCTCCCCTTCCTCCGCCATTGTTGCCTCGCCGTGGCACGAACAGCCGCAGTGATTGTCGCCACAGCAGCTGCCGCCTGCCGGATGGCGCAGCCGTCTCACCACGAGGGCGTTGAGCAGGAGCAGGGTGAGCAGGGCCGTGGAGACCCAGCCGAGCCAGCCGGCAGCCGGCAGCGCGCCGCAGGGATCTGCCGTTCCGCAGCAGTCAGCGGCGGGCTGGAGTGCGCCGAGGAAGTTCACCGCGCCGCTGAAGTGGAGCGTGTCCACGAGCACGCCGAACCCGATGGCACCGAGGAGGATAGACAGGATGTAGAGACTCAGGGTGCGCGTGCCGAGCACCTTGCGCACCACGATCATGGAGGCCATGTTGCAGGCGGGTCCGGCCATGAGCAGCACGAGCGCAGCCCCGGGAGTGAGTCCCTTCAGCATCAGTGCCACGGCAATGGGGATAGACCCCGTGGCACAGAGGTACATGGGCACGGCGATGAGCAGCACGAGAAACATCGAGGCCAAGGTGTTGCCCCGGAAGAGGGTGAAGGCGCTGTCGGGCAGGGCCAGCGTGATGACGGCCGCGGCCACAATGCCCACAATCAGCCACTTGCCGATGTCCTCCATCATTTCCACAAAGGCATAGTGCAAAGCCTCTGCGCATTTCCTGCCCAGCGATTTCTTCGTCGATGAAGCGTTCTGCCCGGGCTGCGTTCCGCTGTCGGCCTGGGCGTCGGTCGTACCTTCGCCGGCTGATGGGAAGCCATTGACCAGCGCGCCGCCGAGGAGGGCGGTGAAGAGGGCTGCCACGGGACGGATGAGGGCAAAGGGAAAGCCCATCAGGCTGTACGTGGCAAAGATAGAATCGATGCCCGTCTGTGGCGTGGCTATGAGAAACGAGGTGACGGCACCGCGCGAAGCTCCTTCGCGGCGCAGCGACATGGCGGTGGGAATGACGCCGCACGAACACAGCGGCAGGGGGATGCCCAGCAGTGTGGCTTTTACTACGGAGCGAAACGTGGGGGCGGCAAGGTGGCGCGTGAAGCTGCCTTGCGGCACAAAGGCGTGGAGCACGCCCGCCAACAGGAAGCCCAGGAGAAGGTAGGGCGACATGGCGTTCAGAAGCAGCAGGATTTCTTCCATGATGTGTGGAGTACTGGATTGTAAAATATAACTGGCTTGTACTGGGCTGCAAAGTTGGCGTTATTTCTGGAATGGAGCAGCGCAGGCCGAACGAAATCGTCCGTGCAGCAGAGTCTGTATAATATTTTTTATACTTTTGCCCCATGAAAGGCAAGTCAATGAAACCCCATGCCCGGGGGCAGCAGCGTGTCGGGAAGTCGAAGCCCTCGAAGGCCCAGAACCAGCGAAACCGCATCGTCGAGAAGGCCAAGCAAACCGGCTTCCGCATCACGCCCGAGGGCCGTTTGGTGCGTGAGCCATAAGTGCGATGCCTCCGGTGGCAGAAGCTACCGCGAGGGCGTCTTGTCCCGTTGTGGCACCGTTCTGTTCCCCTGAAAAAAGCGATATCCCCAGGAGTTTGCGTTCCTGGGGATATGCTATATATAAATAGGTGTGTCAGAACACTTATTTCACGAGGTCGAGCGTGTCCGAGGCAATGAGGAGCTCTTCGTCGGTCGGCACCACCACCACTTTCACGCGGCTGTCGGGGGTAGAGATAATTTCCTCCTCGCCGAAGTTCTTGCGGTTCTTCTCCTGGTCGATCTTCACGCCGAGGAACTCGAGACCTTCGGTCGAAGCCTTGCGCACATCCCACTGGTGTTCGCCCACACCGGCTGTGAAGACAATCACGTCCACGCCACCCATGGCAGCTGCGTAGGCACCGATGTACTTCTTGATGCGGTAGTCATAGATCTCCATGGCGAGGCGGGCGCGTTCGTTGCCCTCGGCAATGGCGCTTTCCACTTCGCGGATGTCGCTCGATACGCCGCTGATGCCGAGCACGCCGCTCTTCTTGTTCAGCACGTCGCTCATTTCGTCGGGAGTGAAGCCCTCCTTCTGCATGATGCTCAGCACGGCCGAGGGATCGACGTCGCCCGAGCGCGTACCCATCATGAGTCCTTCGAGCGGGGTGAGACCCATCGAAGTGTCCACACACTTGCCCTGCTTCACGGCCGAGATGGAAGCACCGTTGCCGATGTGGCAGGTGATGATGTTCACCTCTTCGGGCTTCACGCCGAGCACTTCGCAGACGCGGGCCGTCACGAAGCGGTGGCTCGTGCCGTGGGCACCCCAGCGGCGGATGTTGTGCTTCTCGTAGTATTCGTAGGGCACGGCATACATATAGGCGTTTGCGGGCATCGTCTGGTGGAAGGCCGTGTCAAAGACGAACACCTGGGGCAGGTTGGGAAGCATCTGCTTCACAGCCACATAGCCCTTGAGGTGTGCTTCGGAGTGGAGCGGAGCGAGTTCCATATACTGCTTCCACTCTTCGAGCATCTCGTCCGTGACAATCATGCTCTTCGTGAAGCGTCCGCCGGCCACGATGCGGTGGCCTGCTGCGCTGATTTCGTCGAGGCTCTTGATAGCGCCGTATTCAGCGTTGAGCAGGGTGTCGAACATGAGCTTGATACCCTCCGTGTGGGTGGGGCAGGCCGACTCGATGATCTTCGTTTCGCCGTTGATTTTCGTCTTCAGGAAAGAACCTTCCAGACCGATCTTTTCAATACCGCCGGCAGCAAGTACGCTCTTGCTGTTCATTTCGTAGAGCTTGTACTTGATGGAAGAACTGCCGCAGTTGATTACTAATATCTTCATTATTCCTGTTTCGTGTAATGTGATGATAGGGGGGTGAGAGAGAGGAAGTGATAGCCCATGAGAGGGCCTCATGACCCGTGTGCTTAGTCGAGCTCCTTGGCAGCGATGGCCTGGTTGGCCGTGATGGCGATCATCTTGTAGACATCGTCGATGGAGCAGCCGCGCGAGAGGTCATTGACGGGGCGTGCAATACCCTGGAGGATAGGACCTACAGCCGTGGCGTGGCCGAGGCGCTGCACGAGCTTGTAGCCGATGTTGCCCACTTCGAGCGAAGGAACCACCAGCACGTTGGCCTTGCCTGCGATGGGGCTGCCCGGAGCCTTCGAGTTGCCCACGGAAGGCACGAGAGCGGCGTCGGCCTGGAGTTCGCCGTCGATGAGGAGGTTGGGGTCCATTTCCTTGGCAATGTTGAAGGCTTCTACCACCTTGTCCACCACCTCGTGCTTGGCCGAACCCTTGGTGGAGAAGCTGAGCATGGCCACGCGCGGTTCGATGCCGGCCACAGCCTTGGCCGTGCGGGCCGTGCAGACGGCAATCTGTGCGAGCTGGTTGGCATCGGGCACGGGGGTAACGGCCACGTCGCCCATGACGAGGACGCCGTTGTCGCCACACTCGGGAGCGTGGGTGAGGAGCAGCATGGCGCCGCTCACGCAGGTGATGCCCGGTGAAGTCTTGATGATCTGGAGGGCAGGGCGGAGCACGTCGCCCGTGGTGTTGCGCGCACCGGCGAGCTGTCCGTCTGCATCGCCACACTTGATGATCATGCAGCCGAAGTAGAGCGGGTCGAGCACCTTCTTGCGGGCCTCTTCAATGGTCATGCCCTTCTTCTTGCGGAGTTCGCAGAGCAGCTGGGCATACTCTTCGCTCTTTTCGCTCGTGGCGGGGTCGATGATGGTAGCGCGGTGGATGTTGCCGAGCCCCCACTTCTTGGCGAGCGTTTCGATTTCTTCCACGTTGCCGAGGAGGATGAGGTCTGCCACCTCGTCGGTCAGGATTTGGTTGGCTGCCTTCAGCGTGCGTTCTTCGGTTCCTTCGGGCAGCACAATGCGTTGCTTGTTCGCCTTGGCGCGTGCAACGAGTTGTTCAATGAGTTCCATTGTGTGAATATAGGAGTGAAATGGGGCTTGGGGGCTTGGCGTTTTTGTATAGCGAAAAGCGTGGGAAGCTCCGCCGTCCCTTGGGTTAAGAGATTTTCGGGGGAAGACTATAGTTTTCTATAGCTTGCAAAAGCTTGCTTTGATTGTCAGGCGTGGACGTAAGTGCCGATGGGTTCTCCGCTGAGCACTTTGCCGAGGTTGCCCACGACGTCCATGTTGAACACATAGATGGGCAGGTTGTTTTCGCGGCACATGGCCGTAGCGGTGATGTCCATGACGCGGAGTCCGCGGGCGAGTACTTCGTCGTAGGTGATTTCGTCGAATTTCGTGGCCGTCGGGTCCTTTTCGGGGTCAGCGGTGTAGACGCCGTCCACGCGGGTGCCCTTGAGCATCACGTCAGCTTCGATTTCGATGCCGCGGAGCGACGAACCCGTGTCGGTGGTGAAGTAAGGGTTGCCCGTGCCGCAGCTGATGATGGCCACTTCGCCGCGTTCCATGGCCTCGA
>CAMGGA010000051.1 GCA_946055515.1 uncultured Bacteroidales bacterium | reverse complement strand
AAATCCTTCGGCTTTTCCTTTGTCATTGCATTCGGTTTGCACTATCTTTGTCCCCGAATACCCTTTAAATAAACTTTTACTAACCCTATCTAATACAATTCAATGAAGCACAGGTTACTTAGCTTATTGCTTTGTCTGCTGGCACTGCCCCTGACACTGCCCGCGCAGACCTCCTTTGTGAATCTTACGCCCAAGCCGAAGCAAATGACGGTGAACGCGGGAACCCTCGCGCTGCCCGCCGACTTCGTGGTGAGTTACACCGAGGCTGACGAGGCCATGGTGGATGAAATGAACCGCTTTGTCGCGGTCTACAACGCCGCTTCGGGCGCACAGGCTACAGTGGCCCAGAACCAGGCGGGTGCATTGATGAACGTGGTGGCTTTCCCCGAAGCTGCCGACAAGCACAACGGGGCATACGCCCTCGAGGTGACCGCAGAAGGGGTGACCATCAAGGCCAACGATGCACTCGCCCTCTTCTATGCCTTCCAAACGGTGAAGAAAATGCTTCCCGCCAATGTCATGGCCGGCGTGTACGACCCTGCCGTGACGGCCTACGCACTTCCCCTCGTGGCCATCGACGACGAACCCCGCTTCGACTACCGCGGTTTCATGCTCGACGTGTCGCGCCACTTCTTTACTACAGAGGACGTGAAGCGCATGATCGATGTGATGGCTTACTACAAAATGAACCGCTTCCACTGGCACCTCAGCGATGACCAGGGATGGCGCGTGGAAATCAAGAAGTATCCGAAACTGACCTCGGTGGGCAGTATCGCTCCCAATGCCATGTTTACGGATATGTACACCTGCACGCAGTACTGGATCAACAAGCCTTACGGACCTTATTTCTACACGCAGGAGGAACTCCGCGACGTGGTGGCCTACGCCAAGGAACGCCACATCGAAATCGTTCCTGAAATCGACATGCCCGGCCACTTCGTAGCCGCCATGGCTTCCTATCCCGAATACAGCTGCTACCCCAACGGCAACCACACTATCTGGTCCACGGGCGGCATCTCGAGCGACATCCTCAATGTGGCCAACCCCGAAGCCGTGCAGTTTGCCAAAGACATCCTCGAGGAACTCATGGACATCTTCCCCTACGAAACCATCCACATCGGTGGTGACGAATGTCCGACTACGGCCTGGGAGAACAACGCCGAATGCCAGGCTCGCTACCAGGAACTCGGCCTCACGAACTACCGCCAGCTCCAGAGCCACTTTATCAAGGATATGGCTGACTTCGTGCAGTCGAAGGGCCGCAAGCTCGCAGTGTGGAACGAGGCTATCACGGCAGGCAATGCCGACACCGAAACGGTGAAGAGCACCAATGCGCTCGTCTACTGCTGGACGGGGCCCGAAGCCGCAGCAAAAAAGGCTAAAGAACTCGGCCTGAAGAATATCTACACGCCCTGGGGACCTTACTACATCAACCGCAAACAGGGTAACTCGCCGCAGGATCCTCCTGGCGCCGGCTACGGAACAGACGACGTGAGAGCTACCTACAACCAAGGCATTCCCGCCGAGACCGACTATGGTGTGCAGGGTACGTTCTGGACGGAGCACGTGAGCGACCGCGACTATATGGAATGGCTCGCCTTGCCCCGCTTGATTGCCATCGCTGAAGCAGGTTGGACGCCGCAGGCGCAGCGCAGCTTCGCCGACTTCCAGCAGCGCATGACCGCCGACACGGTCCTCCTCAACTACGGCAACTACAAGTTCTGCAAATATCACATGCTCACGGATACCGAAGAGCCGGGTATGGTCATGCCCAAGGTGAACACGGCTGAGAACAAGTATTACTACCGCCTCGTGACTGGGGCTACCGACGGCCGTAAGGACCGCTGCGTCGAACTCGTGGCCGAGGGCTCGGAACTCCTCACGACCTACTCGAACAACAACATTGCCGTGGGACGTCTCTGGACCAACACGCAGGCTGCGGAAGGCGATGCCAACTACGATTGCCAGTGGTGGAGCCTCGAGGAAGACCCTGCCAACCCCGGAAAGTATGCACTTGTCTGCAAAGCGCAGCCCGAGGGTTCTGTCAAGCCCAACCCGACCGCTGAGTCGAATGCGGGACGCTGGGACTACGACAATGCGGAGAAGCACTACAACTTCGTGCTCGGCACTGCTGCCTACGGTACGAAGGGTGACAATTATTTCTACTCCATTGCCAGTGACCAGCTCAACGGCAAGTACCTGAACGCCTCGCTGGGCGGACAGGGCATGTCGGTCAATGTCTATGGCAATCCCAACGACGGCAACAGCGGACGCTGGGAATTTGTGCCTGCCGAGGATTACAACGGGGGCAGCGCCACCGAACCTGTCACGTTCGACCCGCTCGAACTCGAGGCTACTTACGTGTTCGCCAACAGCGTGGACGGATTTGACCAGACGGCGCTTGCCGACAATGCCTCTTCCGCAAAGTTGAGCCACTCCACCGATGCCTTTGCCGCCAACGCCTGGCGCGTGACCGCTTCCTCTGTAGACGAAGCTACCGGCGTGCAGACGCTCCAGCTCCAGAACGTGGTGACGAACCGCACCATCAGCGGCACCACTGCCTACGTGGACCGCGAAGGCTGCCCCGTCACGATGGGTACGACTGCCGCTGATCTCCAGCTCAGCTACGAACCGCTCACCAACGACTTCCGCCTCCGCGTGGGCGGAAAGAGCCTCTTCCCCCTGCCTTCGGGACAGGTGAATGCCGGAGCCACCATCCGCGATGCCTCTTACGATGCTCCCCGACTCCAGGGCGCAACCTGGACTGTGCAGCGCGTGAAGGTAGTGACCCTCAACCTCGTGGACGATGCCGGACAAGACCTCGGCACGCGCCAGCGCAGTGTGGCCTACGACCTCGCGGAAGTGACGGCCGATCTGTGTCCTGAAATAGCCAACCACACCATCGAGAGCGTGGAGGCTACGGCCGAGAATGTGTACACCGTACACTACAAGCGCAGCGCATTCGCCGTGACCCTTCGCCTCGTGGACCAGCGCGGCGGCATCCTCAGCGAAGCTGTCAGCGAAGTGCCCGTGGGTGAAACCTACACTGTGAAGGTGCCCGAAGTGGAGTTCTACGATTTCGTGAGCAGCACCGAAGCCGATGGTACCGTGCTTACGCCCACAGCCGACCAGCTTGTGGAAGTGGTTTACACTTCCGATGCCTACGCTGGCGTGAAGGCCAAGGCACAGCTCGTGACCGAAGGCTTGCAGGACGGACACAGCTACCTCCTCTACGACAACAGTGATGCCAATGCCGGGGCACGCAAGGGCTACCGCCTCATCGTACCCGACACGAAGAACATCAACCGCTCTACCACCGACGAGGACCTGTTGCCCAATGCCACCTGGACGCTCGAAGCCATGGGCTCGGCCTTCAAGGTAAAGAATGAGTATGAAGGTCTCTATGTACCCGAACTGACCCGCTCCAGTGCTGCCGTGGCTTCTACATCGGCTGGTAAGTTTACTTTCGCCCTCAACCCCGACGGAGAGAGCTGGAACGTGAAGGGCAGCAACGGCCAGTATTGGGACGGTAACGAGAGCGGCGCCCTCGTGGGCTGGGACGGTGGCACGGGTCACCCCATCCTGATTTACCGCTACTACGTGCAGCCTTACTTCGCCGTGCGTGTCACCTGCAACGATGCAGAAGGCAACCTCCTTCAGGAAAGCGCCGAAATCGTCAAGGCGGGCAGTGACTACACGCTGACCATCCCGACCATCGACGGCATGTATCTTTGGGAAGTGACGGGCAATGAAGCCTTCGAAGGTAAGGTGAACGGTCACCTCCACGTTGTGGCTACTTACGGTTCTACGCCTGTGGGCATTGGCCAGGTAGCCAACGACAAGAACGCCAAGAATGCCATCTACGACCTCCAGGGCCGCCGCCTGCAGCGCATTCCGCAGCCCGGTCTTTACCTCATCGGAGGCAAGAAGGTGCTGGTGAAGTAATCTGATTGGTACAAACCATGCGCCCTGTCGGCAAAGGCGCGGCGGCAGCATGTGGCTGTCTGTTCCGCGTTCCCGCCGATAGGGCGCATTTCTTTTCTTCAAAAATGAAACATGAAATCGTCGCGCTTCCCGCGTGGCAGCTCATTGGTATTTCCAAGGAAATTGCTTTCAACGAAGCCGAGCAAGCATGCCCGGCTTTCTGGGGCTATTATTTCGAGAATCTGATTCGCCCCATAGTGATGGAGGGCAAGGAACCCACTCCCCAGCAGGCGGCTGCTTTGGCCCATGGCGTGGGCGAATACGGCTACTGCCTGTGTGACCAGGACGACCATTGCTGCGACACCTGCGGCGAGCGCAACTTCACGCCCTGCAATGCCCGCAAGTTTACTTACGTCATTGGTGGACGCTATCAAGGCGGCGAGGTGCCCGAGGGTCTCGCCCTGTATCCCATCGCAGCCCGCCGCTGGCTCAAGGTGCAGTTTGAGGGCGGACTGTCTGCCTTTGCCGCGCAGCGGGCTAAGCTCTACGGCGAATGGCTGCCGCAGCACCCGGAGTTTGTCTGGGACGGCTACACCGCCTGCCTCGAATGGTACAGCCAGGGCGACGTTGCTTCGCCCGACTATGCCTACGGCCTCATGCTCCCCTTAGTCTGAACCGAAGAAGCGCTGCCACTCCTGTTCAAAGTTGGGCGTGAAGAGTCCCTTCCCGAGCTGCGCCCTGATTTCCGCTTCGGGGAAGAAACGCCCGCCTGCCAGTTCGGCCGAAGGGCGCAGCGGAGCGGTGGTGACGGTGCGGAACACATGGACGAGTTCGCGCTCCCGTTCGCTCTCGAATACATAGCGCGCCACGAACTCGGGCACAAAATCCGTGAGCCCGATTTCCTCGCGCACCTCGCGCAGCAAAGCTTCTTCCACACTTTCGCCCCAGTCCACGTGGCCGCCTACGGCCGTGTCCCAGCGGCCCGGCTGGATGTCCTTCCAAAGCGGGCGCTGCTGCAGATACAGTTCGCCTTCGGGGTTGAACACATGGAGATGCACCACGGGATGAAGCCACAGCGTGCCGCCATGGCATTCGCCGCGGGTGGCACTGCCCACAATTTCGCCTGCCTCATTCACGATGGGCAGGCGTTCTTTTTGGTTGTCTTTCGGCATGATTGTTTGAAAATAAAAGAATGCAAGTCACGGCAGGAGCAGCGAACTGTCGCCGTAGCTGAGAAAACGGAACTTATGGCTGAGCGCATAGTCATAGATGCGGCGCCAGTCCTCGCCCACGAGTGCCGAGACGAGCAGCAGCAGCGTGCTTTGGGGCTGGTGGAAGTTCGTGACGATGCCCCGCACGATGTGGTAGGAATAGCCAGGGGCAATGATAATCTGCGTGGCGGCGTGGATCACGGGCAAGGCGTGGCGGTCCATGAAGTCCAGCACAGCCTGCAGCGCTTCGGGCGCCGTGAGCTTTGCCCCTTCGGCGTCGGCATATTCGTAGGGAATCCATTGCGGCACATGGAGGTCACAGGGCGAGAGGTCGGGCTGCCGCTCCATCATCACCCCCAAGTAGTAAAGGCTCTCCAGCGTGCGCACCGAAGTGGTGCCCACGGCGAGGCAGTGTCCGCCGTGGGCAAGCAGTCGCTCAATGCTTTCGCGTTTCACGGCAATCCATTCAGCGTGCATCGCGTGGCCGCCGATTTCTTCCGACTTCACAGGCTTGAAAGTGCCCGCGCCGACGTGGAGCGTGATTTCGTTGCGTTCTACCCCCTTCGCATCGAGGGCTTCCAGCACCGCTTCCGTGAAGTGCAGTCCCGCCGTGGGGGCAGCCACCGAACCCTTGTGCTTGCTGTAGACCGTTTGGTAAGAGCGCAAGTCCGAATCCTCCGTAGCCCGGTTGAGATAGGGCGGAATGGGCAGTTCGCCAATCGCTTCGAGCACTTCAGAGAAGGTGACCCCCTCGTCGCCCCAGTCAAACACCACCTCGTGGCCCGTTCCGCTCAGCCCCTTCCGTTCGGCAGTGAGCGTGAGCGTGCGGCCGGCCACTTCAATTTCCCTCGAAAGCTTCCCCTCCTTCCACTTCTTGAGGTTACCCACCAGGCAAGTCCAACTGACACGGCCACGGGCGGCGAAGTTGAGCTGGTAGTCGTGCGGCGCGAGCGGTTCGAGGCAGAACACTTCGATGAGCGCCCCTGTAGCCTTGTGGAAATGGAGGCGCGCCTGGATGACCTTCGTGTTGTTGAAAACGAGGAGTTCACCGGAGGGGATGAAGTCGGGGAGGTGGTGGAAAACGTCCTCCGCGATTTCTCCGTGTCGGTAGAGCAGGAGTTTCGAGGCGTCGCGGTCAGCGAGCGGATACTTTGCAATGCGTTCGTCGGGGAGCGGGTAAGCGTAGTCGGCGATGCGGATGTGTTTGGGATTGTTCATGGGTGGAAATAGAAGAAAATAGGGTAGTGGGGGGCCGTCGCTACAGTCAGAAGGCACGCTTCTGTCCGTTCACGATGTAGAAGCCGCGGGCAGGCTTGCTGATGCGTCGGCCCGAGAGGTCGTAAACGTCCGTTTCTCCAGCAGGGCAGAGCGGGGCGGTGATGCCCGTGGGCGTGTTCTCTTCGCCGATGAGCACGAAGGCATACTGACACCCCGTGTCGGAGGTGTTCGTTCCGCCGCCCCAGTTATAGACGGGATAGTTCTGGGCACCCATATTGGTCTGGTTGAACTGCGCCGCGCCGCTCACAATGATGAAGCAGCCTTCCGTGGCCGCAGGTTTGAACTCCCAGCCAGAGGCGGGTGCCGTGGCCGAAGTGCGGAGCGCGGAATTGTTGGCCGCATCGTTGGCCACGAACGAAGCGTCTTGTTTGTTCACGATGTCGAAAGAGCCATCGGCGCGCTGTAGAAACTTCCAGGCCGAAGCGTCGGTGGGAGCGGTGACACCCACGATGGGCTGTCCTGCGCCCTGCGAGGTCGGGTAGCGTGAACCACGCAGCGGGGTGTAGAACTCATACCAGTAGGTGTGCTCCTCCGTGCTCAGTTTCGGCGTGGAGGGCAGGGTCACCTCTTGGAAATAGTATTTGCAGCCCGTGTCGGATGTGTTGGAGCCGCCGCCCCAGTTGAAGACCTTCAGGCCCTGGCCCGCGTTCGTTTGGTTGAACTGCACCGAGCCCGAGGTGATGATCACGTAGCCCACTTCGTCAGCCTTCTTGATGGACCATCCCGCTTCGGGGCGGTCAGCCACCGTGCGGAGCGCCGAATTGTTCGCTGAGGCCGGAGAAATGTAGAGACCGTCTGCAGCGTTCACGATGTCAAACGTACCATCCGTGCGCTCCTCGAACTTCCAGGTCGAAGCCTTGCTCGCAGTCGCTTCGCCGAGGAGATCCGCGTCAGTTCCCTTCGAGGTAGGGTAGAGGTTGCTGCGGTAAGGCGTGTTGAACGTATAGAAATGTTCCTCGTCCGCTGTAGACGCCAAGGGCTGGTTGATTTCGGCCGCGTCGAGTTGTGCGCGGAGTTGTTCGAGCGTGGAAGCCAGCAGTGCCAGTTGTTCGTTACGTTCCTCCTCCGTGAGGTTCTCAGCCAGCGAGGCGCGCACCAGTGAGGCTACCTGCGAAGCCTCGGCCGCTAACGATTTCGGGTAAAAGCCCACAGCGTCGGAGCAGTTCGCGATGATGAAAGCCTCCAGTTCGTCCAGCGCATCCGAGACTGCCTCCGAGGCAGCGTCGAGCGTTTGGTTCGGCGAATAAGTGATGCCGTCGAGCGCATGCTTTCCCTCCGTGTCCGTGAGCACAAAGGTAAACTGCCACTTGTCGCGGCCTGTGCCCCCGTTGTTCACGTGCGGGAGGCGCATGAACACCTTGTTCCATCCCGCCTTCAGCTGCACCTTCACTACGGGGCGCGCCGTCAAGTTCTCGTTCGTCAGCCCCTTCTCCGCGTGGTCCTGCGGGATGGAAGCATCCGGCTGTTGCCATTCAGGTGCGGCGATTTCCTCGCCGTTCAACCAGATCTTCGAGCCGCGGCGGTCCCATTGTCCTGCGGGCGGCGCCGTTTCGTTGCCCGAGCGGCTATACGTGTAAAATTCGATTTGCGCTCCCGCCTCCTGTTCCACGGGTGAGTACACATAAGTCCAGGCGTAGGCCGTCTGGTTCTGTCCCGGGTTAGCGAAGAAAGAAGGAACCGTAGAGTGCCAGATATGCCGCAGGTAAATGCCTGCACCCGTGGCAGCCTTCGTACCGTAGACCTTACCGTTCCACTCGAAGTTGTGCGGCAGCACCGCGTCCGTACACGTTTCGGGCGGCAGGGCCAGCGCCTTGTCCCCGTTGTTGGGGAAAGGATCCGTGATGCGCCAGCGCACATTTGTCTGCTTCACATAAGGGATGGGCACATCCGAGAGCGAGTGGTCCTTGTGGAAAAGGAAGCGGCGCTCGAAGTCGGCAAATTCGTCAAACTCCTCCCCCGCATTGGGCAGCGTCGTGCCGCCCACTTCGATGTATTGCTTGCCGCCGCCGTACCAGGCACGTTCCGCCGAGGCAAGGATATTCGCGTAGATATTATTCTGCCTTACGATGTCCTCCTCAGAAGCCGTCTTCGTATCGTTCCAGGCCGCGCTGATGGTGCCGGCCACCTCGTCGGTGCCTTGCTGGGCATAGTAGATGTTGCTCTTGTAGATGCCCACGAGGTCGGCGTAGACGTCGAAGTGGTTGGTGTAGTTGTAGCGGCAGTCGATGTTGGGCAACCCCTGCACCACGCGGCCCGCCGTGGCCCACATCTGCGTCATGTCACACTGTTCAGCCGTAGGTGCACCGCCGCGGAGCTGGTTCCACATCACCACCTTCTTTCCCTTGCCGCGCACATAGTCTGCCATTGTCTTCAGGAAATTCGGGTAAGTAATGGTCACCTCGTCACCGCCGATGTGGATGTAGGGAGCCTTGGGGAAGACCTCCACCACCTCGTCGAGAATCACCTTCAGCGCCGCCACGCCCTCGTCGCTCTGCATATTGAAGCCCATGGCCTGCGTGAAGACATCGCTGTGGCCTGGCATGTCGATTTCGGGAATGACCGTCACACCCCGTTCCGCCGCGTAGGCTTCCAGTTCGCGGCATTCCTCCTGCGTGTAGTACTGTCCCGCATAGCGAATCATGTGCTCGCTCTCCGTCAGTTGCGGATAAGCCTTCACCTCGAAGCGCCAGGCCAGCTTCTCCGTCAAGTGCCAGTGGAACACATTCACCTTGAAGCGCGCCAGGCGGTCAATTTCGCGTTTCAGTTCGTCGATGCTCAGGAACGAGCGGCCCACATCGTGCATGAAGCCGCGCACCTTGAAGGCCGGCCAGTCCGTCATGGTCAGCGTTTCCAGCGCCTCCTGTCCAGCCTCATAGCCCTCGGCGAGCTGTTGCAGCGTTTGCGCAGCGCGGATTACGCCCGTTTCGGTCAGCGCCTGGATGCGCACGGCGTCGGTAGAGATTTCGAGCGAATAAGCCTCGTCCGGGAAAAGGTTCACCTCGTGGTTGAAAGCCCCGGGGATGCTTTCCACGAGTTCGACCGTGACAGTAGCCGCTGCGCCCTCCTCGAAGGAACAGCCCTGCGCAGCCAGCACGTTTCGGAGATACGTACAGTTTGTTGGGTCCGTGAGTTGCACCGCGCGTTGCAGCGCAAAGGGAGCCTGTCCCGTAGCCGTCAGCGCGTGAGGCTTCGGCAGCAAGTCACCGATTTTTGCTGCTGCGGGCGAGGCGCAAAGCAGGCCCAGCGCAAGGGCCGTGGCGAAGTATCGAGATTTATGTTTCATGGCCAGAAAAGGGAAAAGTGAGGTTTTCAAAAAAAGGATTTCAGTAAAAGAAAAAGGGTATTTGTGAAAGAGATGCGGCAAATTTACCAAAAAACTTATCTTTGCCGCAGAATGAAACACGTTTTATCCCTCTTTCTGCTATTTTTCAGTCTTTCCCTCCCCGTGGAAGCTGAAGAAATCGACGAAGCACAGGCCCGTCAGGCCGCCCTGCGCCACTTCGCCGCGCACCCCCGTGCCGCGGCTACGGCTGCACCGTCCCCCTCTGTCGAGCTCGCCGGCCGCACCCCGCGTGCCTACCTCTTCCGCCGCGGCACCGACTGCCTGCTGCTCGCCCGCGACAGCCGCGACCCCCAGCTGCTCGGCTATTTCACCGCCCCGCTGGGCGACAGCCTGCCCCCGCCTCTGGAAGCCATGCTCCGCACCCCCCGACGCGCCGCCTATCCCCCTATTGGAGCCACGTGGCAGCCCGTAGCCCCCCTGCTTACCACCGTGCGCCACCAGTCCGCCCCCTACAACCGCGCCTGCCCCCGCCTGCTCCGCTCCGATGGCACCCCCAGTCCCGAGCCCTGCCTCGTAGGCTGCGTAGCCACCGCCATGGAGCAAATCCTCACCTACCACCGCGGCCTCTACACCCTCTGCGACACCCTCCACGGCTGGGAAACCGAGCACTACACCATCCCCGACGTGCTCCCCGGCGAAAGCGTGGACAGCCGCCTCATCCTCGACAACTACGACACACAGCCCGCCTCCGAAGCCGCTATCGATGCCGTGGCCCGGCTCTCCTACTACTTGGGCGTGGCCTGCCACATGAACTGGGGCGAAACCTCCAGCGGTGCCAGCAGCGCCCGCCTCGCCGAACCTCTCCGCCGCGCCTTCTGCCTACCCTACGTACATTATCTTGACAGCTACAAATACCACCCCACCGCCTACTGGAACTTCCTCGCCGCTGAAATCGCCGCGGGGCGCCCCGTCTACTACGCCGGCTCCATCATGCGCACGGGCGGCCACGCCTTTGTCCTCGACGGCCTCGATGCTGACGGTCTCTTCCACGTCAATTGGGGCTATGGCGGGGATTTCGACGGCTACTTCCGCCTCGATGTGCTTGCCTACGAACAGCCCCAGAGCGACCGCCGCGAAGAATTTGTCGAGAGCGGCTTCTTCTGCAACCAGGAGGCCATCGCCGTCAGTCCTGCCGAAGTCCCCGGTGTCCTGCCTCCCGACACCCTCGCCCGCACGGGGCGCGAAGTGGCCGTGTGCGGCCTGTGGCTCGACGACGAACCCCTCACGGGCTGCTACACCCGTGTGCGGCTCATTCTGCACAACACCGCCGACACCGCGCTCACCACCCCCTTCGCCCTCGTCCAGTCCGCTCCTGCCGACACCGCCCGCCTTGCCCAGGGAAAGTGGTTAGCCCTCACGGGCCGCACCCTCCGCCCGCAGCAGACCGATACCCTCTGCGTCCACGTGCAGTTCACCGCATCTGGCCGCCAGTTGCTGTGCCTCACCCCCGATGGCGAACAAATCCTCGACAGCCTTTGGGTAGACGTGCGGGAGGGAGGCACGCTCGAAGTAGAAGCTGGCCTTCCCGAAGTGGAATTTCCCGCTCCGCTCACCGCCCGCTGCCTCGTGTCCCTGCACAACGGCCACGACAGTGAGCGCGCCGCCCAGTTCTTCGAGTACGACCTCCTCCACGAAGCCACAGGCACCAGCGCCCGCCTCACCCACTACATCTACCTGCCCCCCGCGGGTCAGGCCACCGACACCGTCACCTTCTCCCGCCTCCTGCCCGGCCAGCGCTACACCCTCCGCGTGCGCCGCCGCTGGCCCATCGTGCAGGAAGTCAGTTTTGAGGTGCCCGTCCCCGAAACCATCGATGAGGTGCAACAGCCCGAGCCCGGCGCGCCCGAAGTGTGGTATTCGCTTTCGGGACAAATCATTCGCCGCCCCGCCCGCCCCGGTCTCTACCTGCGCCGCCGCGGCGGATACACCCAGAAGGTGGTTGTGACGCATTGACCTTTTTCTTTTACACACTTTTCTCTTATCACAAACATGCTTCGTAAAGCCCAATTTGAAATACTGCTGGAAACCACCGGCGATAACGGTGAAGACCGCGTGCAGCAAACGTCGCAGGGCGCCGTGCGCATTGAGGACAATGACGCCATGCTCCGCTACGCTGAGCCCGACAACGAAGGCACCGCCACCCTCCTTCTCACCGACCGCCTTGCCGACCTCAAGCGCACGGGGCGCATCCAGGCCCGCCTCACCTTCCTCACAGGAAAACTCCAGGACACATACTACACCACGCCCCTCGGCTCACTCCGCCTGAGCGTCTTCACCCACGCCCAGCACTACACCTTCGACCACGAGGGCGGCAAGTTCACCGCCCGCTATTCCATACTCATCGACGGCACGCACGCGACCGACAACTGCCTCACGGTCCAGTGGCGTTATCTCTAAGAGGCCATCCAACCCCCACATACCATGCAAACCTATCTAAAAACCCACGAAGCGCGCTTTCTCGAAGAACTCTTCAGCCTGCTGCGCATCCCCAGTATCAGTGCCGAACCAGCCCACCACGCCGACTGCCTCCGCTGCGCCGAACGCTGGCGCGAACTCCTCCTCGAGGCCGGCGTGGACCGCGCCGAAGTGATGCCCTCCGAGGGCAATCCCCTCGTCTA
>CAMGGA010000050.1 GCA_946055515.1 uncultured Bacteroidales bacterium | reverse complement strand
TCTGCCGAGCCGCAGCCTATGTTATGGAAAGATAGTGCAAGGCGAGCGCAGAGCAAAACACAAAGCCGAAGGATTTGCATTTTGCTCTGCCGAGCCGCAGCCTATGTTATGGAAAGATAGTGCAAGGCGAGCGCAGAGCAGAACACAAAGCCGAAGGATTTCCATCCTGTTTTACCTCCCCGTGCCCCCTTCTTCCCCCTTCCTCCATGAATATCAGCACATTTCCCGCAAAATCCGCCAATCCGTCGAATAAATTCCCCGCCATTGCCACCTCCACCTTCCAAAAGCGCGGATAGAAACCTTGGAAAAGTTAAAGTATTGATATTCAGCGCAGAATAACTTTTCTCCCCCTGCCCTTCGCCCTACCTTTGCACCCGCAAACCTCACGAGGAGAGTGGTTCGCCTGCATCCCCCGCCGCCCCGCGCGCCGCGCCGATGCACCGCGACACGCCGCCGAGCCTTCCCGCTCACATCCCCGCGGCACACTCACACCACCGTCGGATTTCCCCCGCAGCGCGCCCCGCGCCATGCGTCAAGACTGTTCCTCGACCACCGACTGCGCACATATACAGGTGCCACGCAGCCCCTGCTAAGGCCGTGCGTGAGAGACGACACCTACGCAGTCACCCTCCCGGGAAACCCCTCGGTCCTCGTGGCAAATCAAATCAAATGACGTTTCAAAAAGCAGCAATTCTCTTAGCAACATTCTTCACACTCGCAATCACCAACCTTTGCCAGGCACAGACCCAGGGCAAAGCCTCCTTCTACGGCAACGGGTTCCACGGACGCCTCACCAGCGACGGTTCGCGCTACCACAAAGACAGCCTCACCTGCGCCCACCGCACCCTCCCCTTCGGAACCCTGCTGAAAGTAACCAACCAAAAGAACGGTAAGGAAGTAGTGGTACGCGTCACCGACCGCGGCCCCTTCGTCAAAGGCCGCGTCGTGGACCTCTCCATGGCAGCCGCCAAGGAGCTCGGCATGGTCAGCATGGGCGTAGCCCCCGTCACCGTGCAGAAAGTCGGCCACGTCACCCGCAAGGCCAAGAAGGCCACCCGAGGCGGCAAGCAAATCGCGGCCAACACCTTCGCACTTCCCGAAGCCAAATACATCGACCCCGCCACGGGCCAGTTCTACACCATGCAAGAGTGGAAAGAGCGCGGCGAGCAAGCCCGCCAGCAACACCTTGCCCAGCTGGCCGCCAAGCAGCAGCCCCGCTACCGCATCATGGGCGGCAAGCTCACGGCCAAGGCCCGTTGATGCCCGTCACACTCCCTTACGGAACAACCCCCATTACATTTAGTCTCACTTTGAGGAACAGCAAACAATCCAAGTCCCGCAGCGGACTTCACGATAGAAGAGGTTAGAAGACCATGAAGCCCGGCGCACACACCTCCCCACGGAGCGCGCCGCTTCACCGCCTTCTAACCTCTTTGCTGTGCCCCCGCCACACCCGCACACCAACCATGACCATTCTCACCTTTACCCTAATCCTCCTCCTCGCCGCCTACAGTGCCGGCCTGCTCGGCTCCCTCACGGGGCTGGGCGGAGGCGTCGTCGTCATCCCCGTGCTCACCCTCGGGTTCGGCGTCGATTTCCACTACGCCATCGGCGCTGCCCTCGTTGCCTCTATCGCCACCTCCAGCGGCAGCGGTTCCGCCTACGTCAAGGAAGGCATCACCAACATCCGCCTCGGCATGTTTCTTGAGATTGCCACCACCCTCGGCGCCGTGTGCGGTGCCGCCGTGGCCATCTACCTCAACAACAACGTCATCGCCGTCATCTACGGCGGCGTCCTCCTCCTCACCGCCGCCATGCAGCAGCGCCGCAAGAGCGACCACGAAGGCGTAGTCGGCAGCGAGGCCGCCCGCAGGTTGAAGCTCTTCGGCACCTGGCCCCAGCGCGACGGCACCGTCCGTGCCTACCAGTTGCGCAACGTCGGCGGCGGTTTCGGCGTCATGTACGTGGCCGGCGTGCTGAGCGGCATCCTCGGCATCGGTTCCGGCGTGCTGAAAGTGCTCGCCATGGACTCCCTGATGAAAGTCCCCTTCAAGGTCAGCACCACCACGTCCAACTTCATGATGGGTGTCACCGCCTGCGCCTCCGCCGTAGTCTACGTCCAGCGCGGCGTCATCGTTCCCGACATAGCCTTCCCCGTGATGGTCGGCGTGTTGCTCGGGGCCCTCACGGGCGCCCGCCTGCTGAAAACGATGAACGTGCGCGTGCTGCGCCAGATATTCTGCGTCGCCATCACCCTCGTCGCCCTCAACATGATCTGGCAGGGCTTCAGCGGCCAATATTGATACCTTCAACCCTTCAATCCCCTTTCCGCTATGATTTCCCGACATATCGACATGCAGCTTCTCCTCTCGCGCACCCTCCGCTGGGGCGTAGGCATCGCCTGCGTCGTGGCCCTGGTGGGCGGTCTCCTCTATCTGGTCCACTGCGGGAACCAGCCCTTCAACCTCGACGACTACCGTCACTTCAGCTACGCCACCGCTGCCGACCCCGCCTATACCGCCCTTCCCGCCATCCTCGACGGCTTCCTCCACTTCACCCCCGTGGGCTGGATACAGATGGGCGTGCTTCTTCTCATCCTCACCCCCATATTGCGCGTCCTGCTCTCCTTCTTCAGCTTTGTCGAGGAGCGCGACTGGCTCTACGCCGTCATCACCGCCGTCGTCCTGGCCGTGATCATCAGCAACTCGTTGAGCCTGTAGCCGAAAGGCATCCGCGCTCCGCTCTCCATACCCCTACACACGGAAAGAGGCAAACACCCGCAGGTGCTTGCCTCTTCAAGCATGATAAAGTTTGTGTATGGGAAATTCGTTAGAACGAGTAGCCGAGGGCAATGTTGAAGCCCGTAGCAGCTTCGTCGCCGAACTTGAATTCAGGAGCCCAGTAGAAGAAACCGCCGCTGAGCATGAACTTCTTGTACGTCACGCTGAGGCGCGGGTTGATGATGCCGTCGAATTTCACCTTCTCGTTCCATTCGATCTTGCCGTTCTTCGAGTTGTATTCAGCTTCGTCCTGCAGGCGGAGCGAGGGACCGGCAGCGAGGACCAGGTAGAGGCCGAGGTCGTCCTTATTCAAGAGTTCGAAGGTGTAGTTCAAGGCCAGGTCGAAGTTGTAGTTGCCGTGGTCCTCGAAGTTGGCGCGGATGTTGAATTCACCGCCGAAGCCGTTCGGGTTCAGGAAGTAGTCCGAGAAACCATAGTTCTCACCGCCGTCGAAGCTGTAGAAAACAAGGTTGAAGGAAGAAATCATGTTCGAGGCATCGGCGTTGGTAGCCGTCGTCTTGTTCGGGGCAAAGCTCGTGAAGTTTACTTTCTCTGCGTTTGCGCTGAAGATGGTAGCTACGACCATCAGCACGGTAAGGAATGCTTTTCTCATGATCTTTATTGTTAAGTGGTTAAAAAAATGGTTGCTTCATTTTGTGGGCGCGGTGCGGGCCGCGCTTTGGGGGAAGTTTATTCTTGGCCGGCGAAGGTGGCAGGGTATGTCACAGACTAGGCCGATATGTGGTGTTTCTCCTTAAAAGAAATGAATGTCTTGACGCCGCAAATGTACAAACATTTTAAGTGTGTCCAAGAAAATGCACCGAAAAATTAAAAAATATTTTTGAAATGCCGTCTTCGGGTGTGCAAATAGCGCGTTTTGTTTCAAAGTTGTTTCCATATCTTGCGCTCAGCCCCGCCCGACCCGTGTCCTTTTCAAGGCCAGGCTTCGGCCGCACAGAGCCAGGCTTTGGCGTTTCAAAGCCTGCGATAGCTTTTTCTGTCGGGCAAGTAGTTCGGTCGGATTGCCGCATGGTTGGCATCGGGGGTGGCTGGAGCCCGCGAAGCAGCCGATTGTTCCCGGCGTGGTGAGCGCGCCTGCCGCGAAAGGCGAAATGTGAAGCCATTCGCCCCGTTTCACCCATTGTATAAGTGTTTCAAGTTTTGGATAATCCAGCAAACGAAGGTCCTAAGGTGAAGGTCGCTCCGCTCTTGGGGGAATAAGGTTGTATGGTCAGATTTTGCGGAGTATATGCTGCTGTGCAAAGTCTTTGAGCATAACTTCATGACCCCATAACCTGCGCAAAGCGCAATGTTTCGTAACTTCTGATTCCTATTATATACGTAATTTAAAGGGCGAAAAAAACTTTCACAGCTTCACAGATGGGATGTTTCTCGTTGAAACCCATGTCAAAACAGTGTGAAGGGTAAACTCCGGAGCTTTCACCGGTTTTCTTGCGGCGGCGCACAGACCCGGCGCGGTGTGGTCAGTGTGAAGAAAACCGGTGAAGGTTTTTGAGTTTTACCTTCACACTGATCTGTGCTGAAAATCAAGCGTAAACGGCCGTTTTGTGAAGCTGTGAAGGGTTTTTTCGCCCTTTAAAATACGTATATATAAGTACCGGAAGTTACGGGAAGTTGCGCTTTGCGCAGGTTGTGAGGTTGTAAATTAACTGCCAGAACACTTTGCATAGCAACTCTGCTGCGCTGAAGGCTTACTTTATAAACTAATAACCCTGGGAGCGCAGCGGCCTTTACTTTGTAACTATCATGTTCATAAACTCCAGTCCTTCCCTGCGGATATTGTGCCACTTATTCGACATTTCGGCGCGACCGTTTGCCTTCGAGTCATGGAAATACATCGTTGTAACGCCCATCACCTTACTTTCGTGTTCTCATTCTTACTTTTTGTTCGGGAAATGCCCCAAAAGTCCTTCAAAATGTTGCACGAAAGGGTGGGGTGTGTGCTAAGATTACAAAAATATAAAGGAAAATAGCTTGTTATATATTTTTATTTGTAATTTTGCGGCCTGGGTTCCTTCGTTTTCACCTATTTTCAAGGTCTGGAACAGCTCGGCGCGTTTCTGTGCGGCGTTCAGGGCCAAGGGGATAGAAGGTGGAGGCGGGCTCTTTTTCGGCAAGAGACTGCGCGCCGGGGCGGCCATTGCTACCCACGTGGTCTTCACTGCTGAAAGTGCAGACAATGCAACTACTAAACATACTAAACTGCAATGCCTCTGAAACAGGAAGGCTTGGCGTGCAGGCGCTTTGGCGAATGTGTCGGTGCCTGCTCAGACAGCTACCACACGACGCGAGAGTGTAAGGTCACGTGATTGGCTTTATGCCCCGCTTGTGTGTATTGACCTAAAAAAGAAAAATGTTTAATTAAATGGTTATATTATGAACAAAAAGTTAGTGCTCTTCGGAGCCGGCGTGTTGCTTTCGGCAGCCACGGCTTCAGCGCAGACGCATGTAACGGGTAAGGTAACCGACTCCAACGGCCAGCCTCTCGCCGGTGCCACCATTCGCGTGAATGGCACCAAGATGGTGACGACGACCGACGTGAACGGTAACTTCAAGCTCAAGAACGTGCCCGCCGCCGCTAAGAAACTGGTGGTTTCCTACATCGGTATGGAACCGCAGACCGTGAGCGTAGCCGGCAATGTGCAGGTTGTTCTCAAGGACAACGAACTCGGCGAAGCCGTGGTGATCGGTTACGGTACGGCCCGTAAGGTCGGTACCGTAGTGGGTTCGGTGAAGAAAGTGGGCAGCGAACAGGTGTCCGACAAGCCCGCGACCAACGTAGCCGACGCCCTCCAGGGTAAGGTGGCCGGTTTGCAGATCTTCTCCAACTCGGGTGACGCCGGCGAAATGGGCGACATGAGTATCCGCGTGCGTGGTGTGGGTTCGCTCAGTGCGAGCAATACGCCGCTTATCGTCATCGACGGTTCGCCTGCTTCCTCCTCGGCCCTGGCCATGCTGAACGACCGCGATATCGAGAGCATTACTACTTTGAAGGATGCCTCCGCCACGTCCATTTACGGTTCGCGTGCCTCCAACGGTGTTATCTACGTGACCACCAAGCGCGGACGCTCGGGCGAAAAGTCGCGCATCACCGTGGCCCAGCGCGTAGGTTTCAGCCAGCTGGCCAACGGCATCGGCAACCCGATGAACGCCAACGAACTCCTCCAGTTCCAGCTCGAGAACGGCATCATCCAGGCCGACAAGTATGAAGAGTATAAGCTCCACGGGGCCAACACCAACTGGCAGAAGTACTTCTTCGACAACGCCGCCCCCATGTATGCCACCGACTTCTCGCTCCAGGGCGGTTCGGGCAACACGACTTACTTCGTTTCGGCTTCCTACAACAAGCAGAAGAGCCTTACCCGCGTGTCCCACTTCGACCGCTACACGCTCCGTACGAACCTCGACACGCGTCCGAAGGAATGGCTCACTTTCGGCGTGAAGCAGAGCATCGCCTACACCGACCGCCGCTCCGACGAGTTTACAAACTCCTCTGAAGCCAGCACGGCCAACTCCATGATTTCTTCCTACATGTACCCCGCCTACTGGGATCCGTACCACCCCGATTATAAGGACCAACACATGATTTACGGCGGTAACATGTACGACTACCAGTATTTGCAGAGCCTCCGCCCGTACCATATAAACGACGTAATCTACAACGGCGTGGCCTACGCCCAGATCACCCCCTTCAAGGGCCTTACCGTGAAGTCGCAGCTCGGACTCTACGCTACCGACAGCCGCGGCTCGCAGGTGAGCTATGCTTCTTGGCCTGGCGCTACGAGCGGTTGGGCTGCCGAAAGTCATGGTCGCTCCTCGCAGTGGACCATCACCAATACGGCTGAGTACAAGTTCTCCGTCGCCAAGATTCACCAGTTCACCCTCCTCGCCGGTCAGGAAGGCATCAAGTACGACTTCAAGTCGTTCAGCATCCAGGGTACGGGTACGACCGACGACCGCCTGCCGACCCTCGGCAACGTGACCGAAGGCAAGGTTCCTAAGTACTCCAGCACGGCCAACCGCTACCTCTCCTTCTTCGGCCGCGTGGACTACAGCCTCATGGACAAGTACTTCGCCAACTTCACCGTACGTAACGACCAGTGCTCCCGCTTCGGTGCCAAGAACCGTTCGGCCAACTTCTACAGCGGCGGTGTGATGTGGCGCGTGAGCGCAGAAAGCTTCATGGCCGAAACGCGCGACTGGCTGAGCGACCTCCAGCTCAAGGTGAGCGTGGGTTCGACGGGTAACTCCGGTATCGGCGACTACGCCAGCCTCGGCCTCATCGGTACCACACAGTACTTGGGCCAGAGCGGTTGGGGCCTTGCACAGCCCTCCAACGAGGAACTCGGCTGGGAAACGCAAATCCAGACCAACATCGGCGTGATGGCCCGCTTCTTCGACCGCGTCAGCCTCGACGTGAACCTCTACCAAAAGAAGACGAAGGACATGCTCATCTCTGTGCCCCTCCCCACGACCACGGGCTTCAGCGCACAGATGATGAACATCGGCTCCATGTCCAACAAGGGTATCGAAGTGGAACTCTCCTACGACGCTATCCGCAGCGAAAAGGGCTACCTCTCCTTCTACGCCAACTATGCCTACAACACGAACCAGATTGACGAGCTCTTCTACGGCGTGAAGGAATGGCCGGTGAAGGACGCCCTCATCAGCTACATGGTAGGCCAGAGCCTGAACTTCTACCTCCCCATCTACGCCGGTGTCGACAAGGAAGACGGTGCCCCGATGTGGTACAAGGTGGGCTACAAGGGTGAACCCGGCCACGAGTTCAACCCCGAGACCATGACGAAGCAGTACAGCGACGACCTCTTCCAGGATACGGGCAAGAGCCGCTACACGCCCCACTCTGGCGGTTTCGGCTTCTCGGCCAGCTACATGGGCTTCACGCTCAACGCTGACTTCTCCGTGATGCTCGGCAAGTACATGATCAACAACGACTACTTCTTCGCAGCCTCTTCCTACAATGCGCAGAACGGCTACAACCAGGACCGCGACATGCTCAACATCTGGAAGAAGCCCGGCGACCTTGCCGAACTCCCTGCCTTCAAGTACGACACGCAGTTCGACACCCACGTGCTCGAGAACGCTTCGTTCATGCGCTTGAAGAACCTCTCGCTCTCCTACGACCTGCCGAAGCGCTGGCTCCGCGCAACGCGTTTCCTCGAAAACGTTCGCCTCAATGCCACCGCACGTAACCTCTGGACCGTGACGAACTACCGCGGCGCCGACCCCGAGCTCGACTCCAACCTCGCACTCGGTCACTACCCCTCGACCCGTCAGTTCACCTTCGGCGTGGAAGTTTCATTCTAAAGAAATGGTTTAGTCGGCTGCGCCCGCCTGCCGCCTGCCCCGCGCAAGGAGCGACGGACGCGCCGGACAGTCATCCTTTAAAAAATCAGACAAATGAACAAATATATATTGAAAGCTGTGTTGTGCTCCGCACTGGTAGCCCCGATGCTCACCTCCTGCGAGCTCGACCAGTTCCCCGAGACCTCGCTGCCTACCGAGAAGTCGTGGGCTTACGTTTCGGACGCAACGAACTACAACACCGGTCTGCTGGCCATGCTCCGCGGCACTTGCACGGCGGGCCGCACCGTTTCGGAAATCCAGAGTGACCTGTTCAACCTCCGCACCACGGGTACGAGTGCCAGCTTCTACCACAACTGGCGCTTCACGACGGCACAGGCCGACGGCGATGCCACCTGGACTTCCAACTACGGCACCATCGCCAACGCCAACAACATCATCAACAATATCGACAAGATTGTGGTCGAAGAAGGCTCGGATGATGAGGCCCTCCTGAAGAAGTACAAGGCTACGGCCTACTTCACCCGCGCCTACTGCTACGCCAACATGGTCACCCGCTTCTGCAAGAACTACGACCCCGAGACGGCCAAAACCACCCTCGGCCTGCCCCTCGTGACCGAAGTGGACGTGAACGCCAAGCCCAGCCGCGCTTCGCTCGAGGCTACATACGTCCTCATCTGCGAGGACCTCGATCAGGCACTCACACTCTTCGAAGACAAGACCAACACCGACTACTCCGAGCCCAACTACTATGTAGCAAAGGCTCTCCAGGCCCGCGTCTTCCTCCAGATGAAGAAGTACCCCGAGGCTGTCGAAGCTGCCAAGGAAGTGATGGCCAAGTACCCCCTCTCGGAAGACAAGGCTGCCTTTAAGGCCATGTGGACCGAGGACCAGGGCACTGAACTCATCTATGAGCCCCAGCAGACGGTCGACGAGCGCTCCTCCATGTACGGCGTGTACATCAGCTTCAGCACGCAGCAGGGCACCTACACGCCCGAGTACCTGCCCACCCAGGGCCTCATGGACCTCTACGAGCGTGGCGACTGGCGCCGTAGCCTCTTCTTCGGCAAGACGGGTGCCGCCGCAGGCGACGTGATCGACGAGAATGCCTACATCATGACGAAGTTCCCGGGCAACGAAGAACTCAAGCAGACTTCCGAGTATGAGTACTACAACATGACCAAGGCATTCCGCGTGGCTGAAATGTACCTCATCGCTGCCGAAGCACAGTGCCGCATCGACGGCACGGGTGCAGACTTCCTCAACGCACTCCGCACCAACCGCAAGGCTTCCGAAATCAACGCTACGGGCACTGCCCTCTTTGCCGAAATCAAGAACGAGTGGGCACGCGAAATGTGCGGCGAAGGCTTCCGCCTCGAATGCCTCAAGCGCTGGGGCGACCCCTGCAAGCGCATGGAACCCCAGCCCCTCGCTGCCGGCTTCCTCATCTCCAACGACGGCTATACCAACCTCAACAAGTCGGCCGACGACTTCCACTGGGTTTGGGAAATCCCCTCGCAGGACCTCCAGGCCAACCCCAACCTCGAGCGCAACTGGCCCTCAGAAAAGTAAACCCTCAAATAGATTACGACAATGATGAAATATATCAAATCACTCGCTGTCTGCCTGCTCGCCACCTTCGCGCTGGTAGCTTGCAACGACAACTTTGAAGAGGGAACGCCCGTCACTTACCCCGAAAAGATTGATTTGGGTATCTGGCAGAATGAGTACACGGCCACTGGCGGCATGAGCTACACCGTGAACCTCACCCTCAACGAACAGGGCGACACCGTCCTCGACGTGACCACGCTCAACACGGCCAACAACCGTGCCAACGTGCTCAGCCACGGCAAGGTGAAGTACAACAAGCAAACGGGTGTCCTCACGGCTGAGTACGAGGAGTCGCCCTACGAAAGCCCTGCCCGAGTTACCATCGCATTCAAGAACGACCTGAAGAGCATGACGGTCAATCTCTATGCCATCGTAGACGGCAAGCTCTCCGACAAGGGCTTCTTCACCGCTGTGGCCGGCGGAGCCATCTCCTACCTCGGCGACTGGATGCTCCCCGACGGCCGCATCATGAGCCTCAATGCCGACAAGTCCGTAGTGGTTGGCGAAGGCGATGACCTCGTGAAAGGTTCCTTCGAGCAGACGGACAATGGCGTCACCGCCACCTTCGGTTCCGAAAAGGCCGTGCTCTCGACCAACGCCAAGGGCCAGACCTACGTGCAGCTCAACAATGCAGAGCCCGCTTATGTCACCCACATCACCACCCAGCCCAAGAACGACTGGTACGAGTACGCCATCGGTAACTACATCAGCTGGCTCTTTGCTTCCGACGGCAAAGGCAACGAGAAACCCTACGAATGCGTTCTGGAATACTCTCCCAGCCGCGAAATGGCCCGCATCTCTGGCTGGCTCGAGCAGCTCACTCCGCAGGACCTCACCTTCTACTGGGTAATCGGTGAGCCCTCAGTGACTATGGGTGAAAAGCAGTTCGCCACGAGCTACACCCACGTTCAGGATGGCCAGACCTTGGGCGAAGTTTTTGCAATGCCCGTTGCCATTGACGAAGAAGGCAACACCGCCGTGTTCGAGGACAACATCTTCTACTTCGGTATGCAGTATGCCATTCCCGGCGTAGGTGCCTTCGGTGCTAATATCGACCGCTACGAAATCACCGACATCCTCGCCGCTGAGTAAATCCCCGAAAGCGATTTCTTTTGTATGAACAGGGTTTATACCTGTCCGTCATAACTTTGTACGTTTCCTGAAAGAGGCTGCATTCTCCCGAGTGCAGCCTCTTCTCGATTTTCCGCCTATTGCCTGCAGTTTTATTGCGTATACACAATAAAATCCACATTCGTGTAAGTTTTGTTGTGTATACGCAATAAAAATTCCTGGCATTCGGACCTCTGCCCTGAACGCTCATCCCGCATAAATCCCCGCCCGAACTACAAAAATAGCCCGGGGACACCGTGAGGCATCCTCGGGCTTGTTGTTCATGGGGCCGCAGCCGGCGCGGCGGGGTAGGGTAGCGGCCTATTTCAGCACGCCGAGCTCCTTGCCCACCTTGATGAAGGCAGCGATACACTTGTCGAGGTGCTCGCGCTCGTGGCCGGCAGAAATCTGCACGCGGATGCGGGCCTGGTCCTTCGGCACAACGGGGTAGTAGAAGCCCGTCACGTAGATACCTTCTTCCTGCATCTTCTGGGCATAAACCTGCGAGAGCTTGGCGTCGTAGAGCATCACGGCGCAGATGGCGCTCTGCGTGGGCTTGATGTCGAAGCCGGCGGCAATCATCTTGTCGCGGAAGTAGTTCACGTTCTCCACGAGCTTGTCGTGGATTTCGTTGCTCTCCTTCAGGATCTTGAAAGTCTCGATGGCAGCGCCCACGATGGCGGGAGCCACGGAGTTGGAGAAGAGGTAGGGGCGGGAGCGCTGGCGGAGCAGGTCGATGATTTCCTTGCGGCCCGTGGTGAAGCCACCCATAGCGCCGCCGAAGGCCTTGCCGAGCGTGCCCGTGTAGATGTCCACGCGGCCGTAAGTGTCGAAGAACTCGCTCACGCCGTGGCCCGTAGCACCCACTACGCCGGCCGAGTGGCTTTCGTCCACCATCACGAGCGCGTCGTACTTCTCTGCGAGGTCACAGATTTTGTCAATCGGAGCCACGTTGCCGTCCATGGAGAACACGCCGTCGGTCACGATGATGCGGAAGCGCTGTTCCTGTGCAGCCTGCAGCTGGCGTTCGAGGTCCTCCATATCAGCGTTGGCGTAGCGGTAGCGCTTTGCCTTGCAGAGGCGCACGCCGTCGATGATGGAAGCGTGGTTGAGCGCATCGGAGATGATGGCGTCGTCGGCCGTGAGCAGAGGTTCGAACACACCGCCGTTCGCGTCGAAGCAGGCAGCGTAGAGGATGGTGTCTTCCGTCTTGAAGTAGTCCGAGATGGCAGCTTCCAGTTCCTTGTGCACGTCCTGCGTGCCGCAGATGAAGCGCACGCTCGACATGCCGTAGCCGCGGCGGTCCATCATGTCCTTTGCAGCCTGGATGAGGCGCGGGTGGTTGGAGAGGCCGAGGTAGTTGTTGGCACAGAAGTTCAGCACTTCCTGTCCTTTCACGTTGATGGCAGCCTGCTGCGGGCCTTCGATGAGGCGTTCCTGCTTGTAGAGGCCGGCTTCCTTGATCTCGTTCAGTTCTTTCTGAAGATGTTCTTGAAATTTACCGTACATGAGGCGTTTATGATTAGAAGTTAGATGAG